>DASYMT010000114.1:0-2065 GCA_036008925.1 Acidimicrobiales bacterium
CGCCTCCGACCCCCCTTCGGGCCGCCTCCCGCCCGCCTCCCGGGCTAGCGGGACTTCACCTCGTCCCACAGGGCGTCGAGGGCGGCCAGGTCGGCGTCGGGCAGGGCGATGCCCCGCTCGGCCGCCAGCCGCTCCACCCCCACGAACCGGTCTCGGAACTTGGCCGTGGCCGCCCGCAGGGCCGACTCGGCGTCCACCCCCAGGTGCCGGGCCACGTTCACCACCGCGAACAGCAGGTCGCCCAGCTCCTCCTCGGACGGGTCGGCCCGCAGCTCCTCCAGCTCCTCGGTGACCTTGGGGTACACATCGTCCACCGACGGCCAGTCGAAGCCCACCGACGCGGCCTTGCGCTGCACCTTGTGGGCGTACAGGAGCGCGGGCAGGGCCGCGGGGATCCCCTCCATCAGCGAGGACCGGCCCTTCTCGTCCCGCTTGATCTGCTCCCAGTTGCGCACCACCTGGTCCGCCGTGTCGGCCGAGCGGGTGCCGAACACGTGCGGGTGGCGCAGCACGAGCTTGTCGTGGATGCCCCGGGCCACGTCGGCCAGCGTGAACTCGCCCTCCTCCTCGGCCAGCACCGAGTGGAACCAGATCTGGAACAGCAGGTCGCCCAGCTCCTCCTCCAAGTGCTCGGCCGAGCCCGACTCGATGGCCTCGACCGTCTCGTACGCCTCCTCGATGAGGTGGCGGGTCAGCGAGGTGTGGGTCTGCTCCCGGTCCCACGGGCAGCGCTCCCGCAGCGTGCGCACCAGCTCGTAGAACCGCATGAGCTCGGCCGGGGCCGAGGCGGTGACGGCGGGCAGGTACACGCACGTGAGATGGTCGGGCTCGATGGTGCGGTCGAGCTCGGCCCAGTCCACGGCCAGCACCCGCTCGTCGGGCAGGCCCAGGTGGTGCAGCAGCACGGGCTGGAGCCCGGCGCCCCCGCCCTCGGCCGCCAGCTTGATCGCCGACAGCACCATGCGGCTGTCGCACTGCGCCACCAATAGCGGCCCCCGCTCCCCCGCGGCCTGCACCGAGAACTGGTGGCCGTCCACCAGCCGCACGCCCTCGGCCACCGGGTCGATGCCCAGGCGCGTCCAGGCCACGTCGAGGAACGACAGCGCGGGCAGCACCTCGACCGCCACCCGCGTGTCCTGGCGCAGCAGCTCCACCGTGCGCTCGGCCACCACCGGCGAGCCGGGCACCAGGTACAGCACCTCGCCGTGCTCGTGGGCCGCCTCCACCAAGGCGTCGACGATGCCCGCGTAGACGTCGTCGATCGACGGGGCCGAGTCGTACACCGAGTCGAACGACAGGGCCTGGCCCGCGGCGGGCGCGGCCGGGTGCCGGGTGGTGCGCAGGTACCGCACCGGGATGCGGTGGACGGCGTCGACGACGGCGGCGGTGAGCAGGTCAGGGCCGGCCGGGCCGAGGCCCCCGACCACCACCCGCGGGGTCACGGGGTGGAGCTCGGCGTCGTCCCCTGGTCAGCGGGCTGCCCGCCCGCGGGCCCGCCGGTCGTGGTGGTGGTGGCCGGGCCCTTGGGCGGGATCACCTGGGGCTGCACGCCCTTGGCCGGGTCGCCCTTGTCGAACTTGCCGTACTTGGGGTTCACGGTGATCTTGGCCTTCTGGAGCTTCGCCTCCAGGAAGGTCTGCACTGCGCCCTGCGACTCCTGCTCGAGCTTCTGCTTGATCTGGGCGGTGGCCTCTTCCAGGGTGAGCTGCTTCTTGGAGGTGACCTGGATGACGTGCCACCCGAACTGGGAGCGCACCGGGTCGCTGGTCTGGCCCGGCTGCAACGCGTTCATGGCGTCGGTGAACTCCTGCACGAAGCCGCCCTTGCAGCCCAGGTCGCCGCCCTGGGCACCGCTGCCCTTGTCGTCCGACTCGGCCTTGGCCATGGCCGCGAAGTCCTCGCCCTTGGCCAGGCGGTCCTTCCAGCCCTGGGCCTTGGCCTTCTGGGCCGCGTCCACGTCGGCGGGCGGGGGCGTGGGGTTCGAGCGGGGGTCGCCCGGGAACTGGGCCAGGAGGTGGCGGACGCAGGTCTCGTTGAACTCGGCCTTGTGCGAGTCGTAATAGTC
>DASYMT010000115.1:0-2451 GCA_036008925.1 Acidimicrobiales bacterium
ACCCGGGTCTCCACCACGTCGTCGGTCATGGGCAGCAGCCGCACCCCGACCCCCCAGGCCGCGGTGATCTCGGCCGTGACCACGGACAACGGTGCCCCCTCCAGCAGCCGCTGCGTGCGGTACAGGTGGGTGGCCAGGTCCCGGTCGCCCAGCCGGAACCACGTCTGGCCGCCGTAGCGGTCGAGCGACTCCATCACCGTCCACGTCTCGCCCTCCAGGCCCCAGCCCAGCTCCGGGTTGGAGGCCCCGGCCAGCGTGTAGGTGACGGTGTCGAGGTCGGGGCTGATGGCCAGGCCGTGCAGGCGGAAGTCGTCGGCCGTGTTCACGACGGCGGTGATGGAGGCGGGGGGCACGACGGCGGCCAGCCCCCGCAACATGCGGGCCGCCCCGACCCCGCCCGCGAGAGCGGCGAGCACGGCGGCCACCCTAGCCGGCGCCCGTTCACACGCCGTTCTCACGGAAAGACTTGAGCATTCCGCCCAAACCGATAAAGGTGGGAGGAACCCCCTTCAACGCAGGCGTGTTCGAGCCGCGCCCCGACCACCACCGCGGCGGCGGAAGGAGTCCACAAGATGCCCGCTCGTCTCATCCCTCGATGGCTGCTGCCCGTCGTCCTGATCGGCTCTGTCCTGATCGGCTCGGCCGCCTTCATCACCCAGACCCCCACCCCGGCCCAGGCCAGCAGCAGCGACGAGGCGGCCGTGGCCCAGGACGTGATCGGCTTCGCCAACCGGGAGCGGGCGGCCCGGGGCCTGGGCGACCTGGCCACCGACGGCTATGCCAGCCAGCAGGCCCAGGCCTGGGCCGAGCGCATGCGCAGCGAGGGCGGCCTGTCCCATCGGGGCAACCTGGGCGGCACGTATGCGAACTACCCCACGGTGGGCGAGAACGTGGGCACCGTCACCAACGGGGCGGGTGAGATCCACCGCATGTGGATGGACAGCTCCGACCACCGCCGCAACGAGCTCCAGCCCGGCTTCGACGCCGCGGGCGTGGGGGTGGCCTGCGACAACGGGCGCATGTGGGTGGTGGTCGACTTCGTGGGCCGCAGCCAGGCCACGGCCAACCGCTACAAGACCTCCTACCCGGCCGCCGCCCCCCAGACGGTGAGCGACCCCGGCCACCGCTGCCCCGAACCCATGGCGTCGGCCCAGACGGTGGGCACCCCGGGGACCGGCGGCTACTGGATGGCGGCGCGGGACGGCGGCATCTTCGCCTTCGGGGACGTGGGCTACTACGGCTCGACCGGCGGCATCCGGCTCAACCAGCCCATCGTGGCCATGGCCCCCACCCCGTCCCGCCGGGGCTACTGGCTGGCCGCCCGCGACGGCGGCATCTTCAACTTCGGCGACGCCGGCTTCGCGGGCTCGCAGGGGGGCAAGCCGCTCAACGCCCCCGTGGTGGCCATGGCGGGCAAGGGGGGCGGCTACTGGATGGCCGCGTCCGACGGCGGCGTCTTCAACTACGGGACGGCCCGGTTCCTCGGCTCCATGGGCGGCAGCCGGCTCAACCAGCCCGTCGTGGCCATGGCCGCCACCAAGTCGGGCAACGGGTACTGGATGGTGGCGTCGGACGGCGGCATCTTCAACTACGGCGACGCCCGCTTCTTCGGCTCGACCGGCGGCATCCGGCTCAACCAGCCCATCGTGGGCATGGCGCCCACCGCATCGGGCAACGGCTACTGGCTGGTCGCCCGCGACGGCGGCATCTTCGCCTTCGGCGACGCCGCCTTCCACGGCTCCACCGGCGCGGCGGCCCTCAGCCAGCCCATCGTCTCGATGTCGCGCACGCCGTCGGGCGGCGGCTACTGGCTGTTCGCGGCCGACGGCGGCGTCTTCAACTTCGGCAACGCCGCCTACCGGGGCTCCACCGGCGCGGCCCGCCTGAACCAACCCGTGGTCGGAGGCGCCGCCTAGCCTCCGGTCGATGCGGGTCCTCGTCGATGCCACGCCCCTGTTGGGGGCCCGCACCGGCGTGGGCCAGTTCACCGCCCACGCCCTCGACGCCCTGCGGGCTCGCCCCGGCCTGGACGTGGACACCTTCTCCATCTCCTGGCGGGCGGGCACCGTGCGCCTGCCCGCCCGTCTGCTGCACGGCCTGTGGCGGCGGGCCGACTGGCCCACGGTCACCGGTCCGGCCGACGTGGTCCACGGCACCAACTTCGTGGTCCCGCCCACCCGCGGCTCGGCCCGGGTGGCCACCGTCCACGACCTCACCGCCCTGCGCTTCCCCGAGCTGGTCACCCCCGCCACCCGGGCCTATCCCGCCCTCATCCGACGGGCGGTGCGGGCAGGCGCATGGATCCATACGCCCAGCGCCTTCGTGGCCGCCGAGGTGGTGGAGGCGTTCGGGGCCGACCCGGCCCGGGTGCGGGCCGTGCCCCACGGCGTGGCCCCCTGGGTCGAGCCCGCCGAGCCCGCCTTCGACTTCCCCTACGTCTTGGCCGTCGGG
>DASYMT010000116.1:0-2205 GCA_036008925.1 Acidimicrobiales bacterium
CCGACCTCATCGGGCTCATCGACGAGCGGGCCCGGATCAACCTCGCCACCCGCGCCGCCAACGAGCGGGCGCTGCGCCGCTGGGAGGCGGCCCGCGCCACGGAGCAGGCGCCGCGTCGGGGCGGCAGGGCCCCCAATCCTGCGGGCCCGCGGCCCGAGCCGAAGCCGGAGGTCGCGGGCGCCCGGACGATCGAGGAGTTCGCCCGGGCCGTGAAGTCCCTGCTGGTGGAGGCCCACCGACGCGGCCGCATCCCCTACCAGCCGTGGACGGCGGAGGTCGACGACGCCGTGGTGCGGGCCCAGGCGCCGCACTACACGACCAAGGGCGTCCTCGGCCGCGACCAGGTGTGGCGCGTCGCCGCCGCCGTCGCCGCCATCGAGAGGGTCTCATGGCAGGCCGGAGCACAGCGACGGGTCAACGGCGGCAGCCGGTACGAGGCCATGGTCGCCGTGGCCGGACGAAAGGGGCTGCGGCCTGAGGAGACGGCGGCCATGCGGCGCAGCTGGCTCGAGCTCGACCGGCCGCGGCCGCGCATCGCGCTGCGCAACGCCGAGGTCTACCACCCGCTCCCCGACGGGGGCCGCGTGCGCGCCGTCGTCCCTCTGAAGCACCGCGTCGAGGGCGAGGTCCGGTACGTCTACCTCGACGAGGCGGGCGACGACGAGCGGCTGCTCGCCCTCCTCCGACACCACCTCGACGCGTACGTGGCGGAGCCCGACGAGGCGAGCAGCGACGAGGCGGGGCGCGACCCGTACGTCTTCACGACGTCCTCGGGGCGGCCGGTCGACCTGTCCAACTGGGCGCGGGCCTGGTGGCAGCCTGCGGCGCGCGCCGCTCTCAGCCGGCCGGGCGAGGCGGCTCTCGCGCTCAGCCCCTTCCGGCTCCTGCGCGCCGCCGCCATCACCTCCTGGCTGCAGGACGGCCGGTCGCTCGACTACTGCGCCCGCACCGCTGGCAACTCCCAGGCCGTCATCGAGAAGCACTACAAGGGCGTGCTCGAAGAGATCGGCTACGACGCGGTCGGCCCCCGCGCTGTCCTCAGCCCGGCGGTGCAGCGAGACGTCTTGGCTCCGGACGTCGACATGGCCGCCGTGCCCAGCGACCGACTGCTGGAAGTGCAAGCCGCTCTTGCCAACGAGCTCGGCCGGCGGCTCGCCGCCGCGCAGCCGTGAGCATCACCGAAGCATTAGGGGCCAGCCCCACAGGTTTCGCCCATAGTTCGAGCGGCGGGCCCAGCCGCCCCTTGCGCGCCATCCCGGCCATCGTGGTGCGGGCCGTGTCGCTGCGGTTTGTTACTAATCCAGCCGGGCGTGGCCAAGGGTGTCAGGTGGACCGGCTGACAGGGTGAGAAGGGGTGCATGACTGGACAAGTGTGCGCAGCTCAGTGACGGGGCCGCGCCACCGTGGGGCACCTTGGTGCATCGACGCCCTCCTGGAAGCCAGGGATGGCGCACACGGCCACGCCCGTGCGGAAGACCTGGCGGCCCCGCTTCCCCGCAGCGGTGTAGGAGACGGCGTAGCCCGTCGCATAGCCCCGGCCCGCCGTCGAACGCTGGAGTGTGAACGTCACCGCCACCCCCCGGGGATCGCCGGGGTAGACGGCGGCCGTGGGCAGGTGGAGCACGTCCTGGTCCAACTCGGGCAGAGGGCCGCGCTGCACGCCGATCATCGAGAAGGACCGGCCCGGCCCGTTGATTGAAACGTGGGCGGCGTCCAGGCCGCGCGCGCCTACCAACTCGATCGAGCGGATCAGGACTCGCTCCCGGACTCCCGGCTCGACGGTCAGCACAGTCCCGAAGCTGATGGGCTGGCCCAGCCCGGCGTCGCCCGCGACCGAGTACCAGTTGCCCTTGGCATCGGGGCCCCGGAGCGCTGATCCGGCAGGCTTGCCGTGCCCGCATGCGGCCGCCAAGAGGAAGGCGGCCGCGATGCGGGTACGGGGGCGAAGGGTCACTGCTTGTAGACGAGGGTGGAGAGCGGGATGGGGCCGTCGTTGCCGCACATCGCAGCAGTCTGCTTGAAGTCGATGCGGAATTTATGCGTCAGGGTGTTCTCGCTCTCGGCATAGAGCCCGATGCCGAAGACGGAGGCGCCGATCGCGTAGTGGAAGCCCCCGCCCGACTGCTTGTCCAGGTAGGAGTTCTGCCCGTACTGCACCATCCAGGCCGAGTACGTACTCAGGCACTTGCCGTCCCACTGCCCAAC
>DASYMT010000117.1:0-1907 GCA_036008925.1 Acidimicrobiales bacterium
GCCGGGTGAGCGTCTGCACGTCGGTGTTCAGCGCGCCCGCGTGCTCGCTCACCAGGTCGAGCCCGGCGCTCGACACCTGGGCCAGGCCCTTGACCACCCGGGCGATGGTCTCGCGCTCTTGGGCCAGCAGCCCGGTGGTGGCTGCGAACTGGTCGAGCACCTTGCCCAACTGCCCCTCGCGCGTGCGCAGGGTGGCGGTGAACTGGTCGAAGTTCTCGATGAGGTGGGCCAACTGCTCGTCCTTGTCGGCCAGCGTGGTGGTGAGCTGGGCGAACTGTCCGAGGGCGTCGTTCAGGGTTTGGCCGTTGCCCTTCAGGTCCTGGGCCAGGTTCTTGACCAGCCGGCCGGTGGCGTTGGGGTCGAGGGTGTCGAGGAACTTCTTGAGCGCGGCCAGCGCCTCGTCCGGCTCGACCGGGATGGTGGTGCGCTCCAGCGGGATGACCGTGCCCGCCGGGGCCTGGGGCTCCCCCGCCGTCCAGGGCGGGAAGAGCTGCACGTAGCGCTCGCCGATCAGTGACAGGGGGACGATGGTGGCCCGTACGTCCTGGGGCAGCGGCGTGCCCTCGTTGATCCGCATCCTGACCCGGACCTGGGTGCCCAGCACCTTGACCGAGGTGATCTTCCCGGACGACAGGCCCAGGATCTTCACGTCGCCCTTGGGGTAGAGCGACACCGCCTTGTCGAAGTAGGCGGTGACCTCGTAGCCCCGGGCCGACGAGCACGCAGGCAGCGTCGTCACGGCCGTCGCCGCGACGGCAACGAGGACGAAGGCGCGCCGCAGCATCCGGCCGCCTAACACCCCGGCACCGGGTTCCCGGTGGCGTCGGACAGGATGCAGATGAAGCTGGCCCCGATCTCGCGCACGTAGATGTCCTGCCAGGGCCCGTGGGCGCTGGCCGTGGCCAGGCCGAGGCTCCCCTGCCCCAGCACGCCCAGCGCCCGGTTGACGTCCTGCTGGTGCTTGTCCACCACGGCCAGGGTCGGGTGCAGGGTGGTGAGGATGCTGTCGAGGTTGGCCTGGTTCACGGTCAGCAGCCTGCTCAGCTCGGTGACCGCGTCGGCGTTCGACTGGAGCGACGCGGCGATGGCCCCCTTGCGCCTGCTCACGTAGTCGAGGATGCCCTTGCTCTGGTCGATGAGGTTGACCAGGGTCTGGTCCTTGGCCGCCAGGTTGGCCGAGAGGGTGTCGGCCCGGTCGAGCAGCTCGCGCAGTTGGACTTCGCGGCTGTTGATCCCGCTCGACAGGCGGTTGATCCCGTCCAGCAATTCGCGGACGGTCTCCTGCTTGCCCTCGGTGATGTCGGCCAACTGGGTGATGAGCTGGTTGACCTTCTCGGTGTCGGTCTCCTCGATCGTCTTGGTGCCGATCCTGGTCAGCTCGAACACGTCGAACGGCGTCTTGGTCCGGTCCCGGGGGATGACCCGGCGGGCGGTGGGCACGTCGGCCAGATAGGGCTTGGCCACGGGCCCGCTGAGGCGCACGAACTTGGTGCCGAGCAGGGTCTCCAGGGCGATCTCGGCCCGGGCGTCGGCCCCCAGGTCGACCCCGTTGGCCACCTTCAGGTCGACCACCACGGTCCCCGCCTCGCGGTCGGCCCTGACTTTGACCACCCGGCCCGCCTTGACCCCGGCCACCCGCACGTCGTCGCCCACCCGGATGCCGGACGCGTCGCTGAAGACGGCCCGCACCGGATAGGCCCGTTCCAGGACGTGCCGGATACCGACGAAGAAGGCGAAGGCGGTGGCCACGGCGATGACGAGGACCGACACGAACCCGATGACGTAGGGGTTCATGTCCTTGAACGACTTGAGGGACCGGGCCGGGCTCATCGGCCGCCCCCGAGCAGGGAGGTGATGGCGTCGACCCCGGTGATGGGGCGGGTGGCGATCACGCTGTCGGCCCCGGC
>DASYMT010000118.1:0-1524 GCA_036008925.1 Acidimicrobiales bacterium
CGGCCAACCGGTTCCACGTGGCCGAGTCGGTGGCCGACGAGTTCACGGAGCGGCTGGCCAAGCGCCTGGCCGCGATGCCCATCGGCCCCGGGGCGGAGGACGGGATCGAGGTCGGTCCCCTCATCAACGAGAGCGCCCGCCGCACCGTGTCCGAGCTGGTGGCCGACGCCGTGGACCGGGGGGCCACCGTCGTCACCGGCGGCCAGCCCGGCGACGGCCCCGGCCACTTCTACCCCCCGACGGTGCTGGCCCAGGTGCCGGCCGACGCCAGGGTCCTGCACGAGGAGATCTTCGGCCCGGTGGCCCCGATCACCACCTTCGCGACCGAGGCGGAGGCCATCGCTGCGGCCAACGACACCGAGTACGGGCTGGTGGCCTACGTCTTCACCCGTGACCTCGACCGCGCCTTCCGCGTGATCGAGGCCCTGGAGACGGGGATGGTCGGCCTCAACCAGGGGATCGTCTCCAACCCCGCCGCTCCCTTCGGTGGGGTGAAGCAGTCCGGCATCGGGCGCGAGGGTGGCCCTGAGGGGATCGACGGCTACCTCTCCACCAAGTACGTCGCGCTGCACCTCACCAGCTGAACCTCGGCTGAGAGCGTCCACGGATGGGCAGGTGCCGTCCCGGGTAGGACCCGCGGAGCCCGCATCTCCGAGGAGGCCCCCCGCCATGGACGTGTACACCCTGCCCGACCTGCCCTTCGACCCCGGTGCGCTCGAGCCCCACCTGAGCGCCCGCATCGTCGAGCTCCACCACGACAAGCACCACGCGACCTACGTGAAGGGCGCCAACACCGCGCTGGAGAAGCTGCACGACATCCGGGCCTCCGGCGACTTCGCCACCATCTCCATGCTGGAGCGCAACCTCGCCTTCAACGTGTCCGGGCACGTGCTGCACTCCGTCCTCTGGACGAACCTCTCGCCGGACGGCGGCGGCGCGCCGACCGGTCCCCTGGCCTCGACCATCGAGGAGTCCTTCGGTGGCTTCGAACCCTTCCGCCAGCAGATGACCGAGGCCGCGGCCACGATCCAGGGCTCCGGCTGGGCCCTCGCCTCCTGGGAGCCGATGGCGGGCCGGCTGGTCGTGCAGCAGGTGCACGACCACCAGGGCGAGCACGGGCAGGGCACCGTCCCCCTCCTGGCCATCGACGCGTGGGAGCACGCCTACTACCTCCAGTACGAGAACCGGAAGCCCGACTACCTCAAGGCGATCTGGAACGTCGTGAACTGGACCGACGTGAACCGCCGCTTCGAGGCCGCCCGCGCCGCGGACACCCTCCCCGTCTAGGAGACGTCCACCTCGCCGCCCCACAGCTGGGCGACGAGCCGCCGGACCTCGTCCTGGGCGCCGGCGATGGCCTTGGTCGACGCGGCCAGCTCGTCGACCTGGCGGGCCACGGCGGCGAAGCCGGCCTCCCGGGCCGTGGCCTCTGCGCGCAGGGCATCGAGGAGGGACGCCACCGACTGGCCTACGGCCTGGGCCAGCTCCTCGACCGGGGACCGCACGGCCTCCTGGAGCGCGCCC
>DASYMT010000119.1:0-4543 GCA_036008925.1 Acidimicrobiales bacterium
GACCAAGGGACGAGCCGACGGTTTCCGCCGAGGTGTAGTCAGTCACCTCACCAGTATTAGCCCTGAGGCGAGATGAAGGCCTCGAGTGCGTCGCGGGCCTCTTCGTCGTGCACCTGCACCGGCGGCGAC
This sequence comes from Acidimicrobiales bacterium, assembly GCA_036008925.1. GTDB lineage: Bacteria > Actinomycetota > Acidimicrobiia > Acidimicrobiales > JAUTXP01 > DASYMT01. Next base: position 130 of record DASYMT010000119.1, read on the forward strand.
TTCATGAAGTAGGCCGAGGGCCCGTGCAGCGGGCCGCCGATGCCCCGGTCGAGGGCCACCTTGGCGCAGCGCACCGCGTCGATGATGACGCCCGCCGAGTTGGGCGAGTCGTGGACCTCCAGCTTGAGCTCGACCGTCAGCGGGACGTCGCCGAAGTTGCGGCCCTCGAGGCGGATGAAGGCCCACTTGCGGTCGTCGAGCCACGGCACGTGGTCCGACGGGCCGATGTGCACGTCCCGGTCGGTGATCCCCTGGTCGATCTGGCTGGTGACCGACTGCGTCTTGGAGATCTTCTTGGACTTCAAGCGCTTGCGCTCGAGCATGTTCATGAAGTCCATGTTCCCGCCGAAGTTGAGCTGGTAGGTGTGGTCGATGGTGAGGCCCCGGTCCTCGAACAGCCGGGCCAGCGTGCGGTGCACGATGGTGGCGCCCACCTGGGACTTGATGTCGTCGCCCACGATGGGCACGCCCGCGGCCTCGAAACGAGCGGCCCACTCGGGATCGCTGGCGATGAAGACGGGGATGGCGTTCACGAAGGCCACGCCCGCGTCGAGGCAGGCCTGGGCGTAGTGCTTCTGCGCCTCTTCCGAGCCCACCGGCAGGTAGGAGACCAGCACGTCGGCCTTCGCGGCCCGCAGCGCGGCAGCCACGTCGACCGGCTCCACCGGCGACTCCTCGGCCACCTGCTGGTAGAACTCGCCGAAGCCGTCGAACGTCGGGCCCCGGAGGACGGTGACCCCCAGGTCGGGCACGTCGGCGAACTTGATGGTGTTGTTGGGGCCCGCGTCGATGGCCTTGCCCAGGTCGAGCCCGACCTTGGTGGCGTCCACGTCGAAAGCGGCCACGAACTCGACGTCGCCCACGTGGTAGCCGCCCAGCACGACGTGCATGAGCCCCGGCACCTTCTCGGTCGGGTCGGCGTCTTTGTAGAACTCCACGCCCTGGACCAGGGAGCTGGCGCAGTTGCCCACGCCCGCGATCGCCACTCGAACCTTGTTGCTCATCGTTCCTCCTGCCGTTCTTTCTTGATAAGTGCGTCAAGCCATGAGATGTCTCGCTCGGTCGCCTCGGTGCTGTGCTCCATGAGGGACCGGCTGTAGTCGTCGAGCCGCTCGCGCCCGGTGCGCACGGCCGCCTTGAGCCGGTCCAGCCGCGCCACCAGCACGCCCCGGCGCCGCTCCAGCAAGCCGATGCGGGCATCGGCGGGCAGGTAGCGGGCGAAGGCGAGCTTGAGGTTGAAGGCCCGGTCGTCCTCAGGGGACTGGGACTCGGCCGCCAACAGCTCGTCGAACAGGGCCTGGCCCCGCTCGGTGATGCCGTAGACCTTCTTGCCCCGCGACCCCCGCACGGCTGCTCGACGGGCCCGGAAGGCGGCCAGCTCGCCGCCCAGGGAGCCGGTCATCGGGATGGGCACGCCGCTGCCTGCGCCGTCCCGGGCCTCCACCGCCTTGACCGCCCCGGCCGCCTCAAGACGACCGAGGGCCGGGTACAGCGACCCGAACGACACCGAGCTGAGGGGGCCGAGCGCGTCGCCCAGCCGCTTCTTCAGCTCGTAGCCGTGCAGTTCCTGTTCCTTCAGGAGGCCGAGGATGGCCAGTTCCAGCAAAAGAGGCGCTCCGATGTATCGGGCCGATATATCGGACGACACAGTAACACGGCGACCCGAAAACACAAGCCATCGGGAAAACACAGCCATCGGGAAAACACAGCCATCGGGGTAGCCTGGGCGGCGATGAGTTTCGGCCCGGCTTCGCTCCGTGGTGCCGGGGCCGAGGGGCTGCCTGGCCAGATCGACTACCGGCTGGCGCGCAACTCCATCATCAAGGAGTTCAAGCGGGGCCGCCTGTCCCGGCTCGACGTGTGCGACGCCCACCCCGAGCTCATGCGGGCCGCCACCCACGTGGGCGCCCCCACCGCTGAGCAGTGCCCCATCTGCGAGGCCCGGGACCTGGTCCTCGTCTCCTACGCCTTCGGCCCCCACCTCCCGCCCAGCGGCCAGTGCTTCACCAGCGCGGCCGAACTGGCCCGCCTGTCCCGACGGGCCGGGCAGGTGGCGTGCTATGTGGTGGAGGTGTGTCCCGACTGTCGCTGGAACCACCTGACCCGGACCTACATCTCGGGTCGGCCCCGGTCCCGGGCATAGCCCGCCTCGCCGCCTTCGGGGCCGCGGCCGCCGTCCTGCTCGCCTCGACCGGCGACGGCCTGGTCGCCGCCGTCCTGCTCGGCCTGCTGGCCGCCGACGCGCTGGCGGGCACCGTGGCCGCGGCCGCCGTGCTGGGCGGCTTGGCCCGCTTCGGCACCACTTCGCTGGCCGGACTGGCCGGGGCCCAGGCCGTGCTCGGCCCGGCCGTGTCGGTGGCGCCCGCGCTGGGCGCGGCCGCCTCGGGCCTGGCCGCAGTGTCGGTGCTGGCCGCCGCCCCCCCGGGCTGGCGGGGCTGGCCCTTCGGACTCCTGGCGGGCCTCATCGCCTGCGGCCCCGCCGCCACCTCGCCTGCCGACGGGCTCGTCCGACTGGCCGGGGTCGTGGGGGGCGTGGCCCTGGCCGTGCTCGTCCCCCGGCCCGCCTGGGTGCGGTGGCCCGCGCTTGGCCTGTCCCTCGCCGCCCTGGTCCTGGCGGTGTCGGCATGAGCCGCCGCCTCCGGCTCCCCTGGCCGTCGGCCCGTCAACCGGTGACGGGCGATCGGCCAGCGGGCGGGTGGGAGGCGGGCGCGGGCAGGGACGAGTGGCGGCAGGCGGCGGCGGGCGGGCTGGTCACCGCCGCGGCCGCGTGGGCCGCGGCCGTCTGGGGCGACCTGGCCTGGGTGGCGGCCACCGGCACGGCCGCCCTCATCACCGCCGCGGGCGTCCCCCGCCTCTCCCGCCTCCCCCGTTTGGCCCGTTTGGCCCGGCCCCGTCCCCTCCAACTGGTCCTGGCGGCCGGGGTCGTCCTGCTGCTCGTCGGCCAGTCGCCCCAGTTGAGCGACGAGGCGGGCGCCGTCCTGGTGCTGGCCGGGGCCCTGGCCGTGCTGGCGGGCGCCGTCACCCCGCTCGGCACCGTGCTGCTGGCCCCCGCCCTGTGGGCCGCGGCCGACGCGGTGCCCGCCCTGCCCGCCAACGAGGTGGCCGTGGTCGCTGCCACCGCGGCCGTGGTCCTCGCCCTGTTCGACCGGCCCGGCCCGGCCATCGCCGCCCTGTCCATCGGCCCGCTCGCCCTGGCCTCCACCCGCCCGGCGGGCCTGTTCATTGCCGCCGCGGGCGTGCTGATCACCGCGGTGCCGAACCCCTTGGCCTGGCTGGCCGCGGTGCCCGGCAGCGTCGCCCTGGTCCACGTCCTGGCCGAGCGCAGGCTGACCCAGGCCCATGTGGCCATGGCCGTCGGGCTGGCCGCGGTGGCCGCCCTGCTGGCCTGGCGACCGCTGCCCCCGGCCAAGCCGCTGAGCCCCCGGCACCTGCCCGCCGTCGCCCTCCTGGCTTGGCTGGCCCAGCGGGGCACGGCCCTCGCCATCGCCGGTGCCGCCCTGGCCGTGGCCCTAGCCTCAATCACCCGCTATGCCCGCACAACCCAAGAAGCCCGCTAGCCGCATCTGGCGCTACCGCCGGCTGCTGTTCCTGGCCGGCCTCCTCGTCGCCACCGCCGGTGCGGGCGCCGCCTACCTGCTCGTGCGGGTGCCGCTGCCCCCGGAGCGCCAGCAGGCCCAGACCACCTTCCTCACCGACGCCACCGGCGCCCGCCTGGCCACGCTGTCCAACGGGGTCAACCGGGTGTACGTGCCCCTCAAGCAGGTGCCGCCGGTCATGGTCGACGCCGTGCTGGCCACCGAGGACAAGACCTTCTTCGACCACGGCGGCATCGACCCGGTGGGCATCGCCCGGGCCACCCTGGCCGACGTGCGGGGCACGGGCAGCCTCCAAGGCGGCTCCACCATCACCCAGCAGTACGTGAAGAACGTCTACCTGGGCCGGGAGCGCACCCTGGCCCGCAAGCTCAAGGAGGCGGCGCTGGCCGTCAAGCTCGAGCGCAAGCTGTCCAAGGAGCAGATCCTCGAGCGGTACCTCAACACCGTCTACTTCGGGCGGGGGGCGTACGGGGTGCAGGCCGCGTCGAGCACGTACTTCGGCAAGGACGTGCAGGGGCTGGGCCTGCGGGAGGCGTCGTATCTCGCCGGCCTCATCCGCTCGCCCGTCGACGCCGACGCCCTGCGCAACCCCGAGGCGGCCAACCAGCGCCGGGACCGCACGCTGCGGGCCATGGTGCGCGCCGGCCTGCTGCCCGAGGCCGACCGGGCCAGGGTGGCGGCCGAGCCGGTCGAGGGCTATGTGGTCGAGCGGGGCAAGGCCGAGCCCACCTTCGCCATGGCCGAGAAAGGCACGCAGTACTTCGCCGACTACGTGCGCCAACAGCTCCTCACCCGGTACTCGGAGGCCACCGTGTACG
>DASYMT010000120.1:0-19359 GCA_036008925.1 Acidimicrobiales bacterium
AGGCCCCGGGTCACCAGCCAGGCCAACTGGGTGTGCTCGTCGTCGGGGGCCACGCCCGAAGCGGCCAGCTCCAGCGCGGTCATGTCGGGCCTGCCGATGTTGAGGTCGGCCACCCCGTCCCGCAGCTCGGCGTACGCGACCAGCAACCGCTCCGGCGCGCCCCGGCCCGTCGCCCCGGCCCACCGACGGCGCCGCCATCGCCGCTGCCCCCGCAACAGGGACGGACACAGCGCCCACGCCAGCACCAGCCCCAGCCCCACCGGCAGCGCCCGCACCAGCCAGTAGCGCACCAGCGTGTAGAGCAGTTGCACGGTGGTCAGCCGCACCGGCACGTAGACCACCAACGCCAACTGGTCGGTGGGCCGCACCAGCGGGTCCTGCTTCTTCGGCTCCCGGCTGAAGCTGGCCTTGGCCCGGGGCGGCGACCCCACCACCGGCACCCACCCCGACCCCTCGAAGTACGCCTCCAGCCACGTGGCCCCGTTGCGGGGGCGGATCTCGGCCGCGCCCGCCGGGTCGTAGTAGCCGTACCCCAGCCGGGCGGGCACCCCGGCCCACCGGGCCAGCAGCACCTCGGCCGCGGTGATCTCGAACGGGCTGGCCTCCTTGCCGTCGAGCAGCTCGACCACCCGCCCGGGCGGCACGTCGGCCGGGCTGCCCGCGCCCGCGGCCACCACCCGCCCATAGAGGGCGGCCCGCAGGAACTGCACCCGCCCATATGGCGTGTCGGCCCCCGGGGCCTGGGCCAGAAGATCGAGGACGGGCCGGGGTGCGGGCGGGGCCTTGGTGAATGGGTCGAGAGCGCGCGGGGGCGGACCGGCCCGGTCCAGCGCCTCGGCCGACGGGACGGGCGCGGCCACCACCGTGTACGTGAGCCCCTTGGCCGCCCGCTCCTTGGGCAGCCGGAGTTGGCCGGTGCGGGGGTCGACCTCGATGCGCGCCCCCGTGACCGACACGCCGCGCGGCGACGCGGGCGCGGGCAGCAGATGCCCGCCCAGGTCGGCCACGGTGATGGTGACCTTCAGCCCGTCAGACGGCGCAGGCCCCAGCCTGCGGAACCGGGCCGAGTCGTACGGCGGCGTGAGGAACCCCCGCCCGTCGTACCCGTCGAGCACGCCGAGGCGCAGCGGCACGGCCCGCTCGGCGTCCACCTTGAACAGCACCCGGTCCTTGACCTCGGACGGCGGCGTCTGCGGGCGCTTGGGCGGGATCACCTGTTGCGCGGTCGAGTCGGGGAACAAGAACCCGAGCGTGCTCAACAGCACCACCAGGGCGACCAGGCCGGCCAGCGCCCCCGCCCCTCGCGCCAGCCGTCTGGCCTCGAACCCGCCGCCCGCCTCCCCCGCGGCCACGGCCAGCCCGGCGGCCAGCAGGACGAGGGCGCCGCACACCGAGACGACCGCGGCCCCGCTCGGCTGCACCAGCACCCCGGCCAGCACGACCCCCGCGCCCAAGGCGGGCGCCAGCCGGGCGTTCCCGGCCGACAGCGCCAGTCCTGCGGCGGCCGACCCCAGCAGCACGGCCAGCGCGGCCAAGAGGAACCGCCACCCCGGGTCGAACGGCACCGGCGGCTGCGAGATCCCGCCGCCGCGCAAGGCCTCGACCACCAGCCGGGGCAGCCCCGCCCCCGACTGCTCCGGCAGCACCACCAGCCACCCCGCCACCGCGGCCACGGGGACGGCCAGCCACCCGGCCAGCGGCACCCGCCGCCACCGCGTGGCGGCCAGTGCCGCCACCGCCGAGCCCGCCCCCGGCGCGGCCAGCCCCACCATCCGGGCCAGCACCGAGTCGAACACGCCGGCCAACACCCACCCGCCCGCGGCCGAGGCCAGCCCGGCCGCCACCGCCACCCGCACGACCGAGACGGGCGGCTCGACCTGCTCAAGCCCGCCCGGCGTCTCAACCGCCGCGGGCGGGCCCTTCGGCTCCTGCGGCTCGACCAGCAGGGTCATCGCCCCACCGCCCGCACCACCCGCTGGAACACCCGCTCCAAAGGCACCCCGGCGCCCACCTCGACCACGTTGCACCCCAACGACCCGGCCCGGTGCAGCGAGGCGAAGTCGGACGCCTCCCACAGCACCATCACCAGCAGCAGCGACGTCCCCCGCTCCAGCAGGAGGCGCAGCCGGGTGGCCGTGTCCCGGTCCAGATGGGGCGTGATGACCACATTGTGGGCATTGCCGCCCGGTTCGTACAGCAATCTTCCCAATGCGTCCTTCAACGGCGCCCGACCGACCGACACCCCCGCCAGCGCGTCCAGCATCGGGATCGTTCCCGTGCGCCCGCGCACGCCCGCGGCCAGCCGCCGGTCGTTGGCGTCCACCGACACCGCGAACCCGTCGTGCAGGTGCTTGCTCGCCAACGAGGCGGCGGCCCGCACGGCCAACTCGAACGTCTCGCTCGGCTGCCCCGACGACGCAGGCGAATGCCACTCCTGGTCGGTGTCGAGGAACAGCCGCACCCGGTCGGTGATCCCCTGCTCGGCCTCCCGCACCACGTACCGGGGGTCCTCGCTGCGGGCCGCGACTCGCCACACGATGCGCCGAGGATCGTCGCCACTCACGTAGTCCCGCATCCCGTAGAACTCGAACCCGGTAGGCCACGGCTTGGACACTGGCGGCCGCACCGGCGGGTCCTCCCACTCCCGGCTGGCGATCCGGTCGGTCACCGGCTCGGTCGAGGGGTGGACGATGAGCGACGCCGCCGTCACCAGCTCCACCCGGTGCCGCGTGAGCCCGAACGGGTCGCTCCACTCGGCCACCAGCGGCCCTACCGAGTGCACGCCCCGCCGCCCGGCCGAGAGCCGGTAGGCGTGTACGGCCGACTGGCCCGGCGCCAGCACGGCCACCGGCACCCGCACGGGCCGGCCCAATGCCGCAGGCAGCCGCTCCTCCACCACGATGGCCGTCACCCGCTTCACGGCCGACAGCCCCAGCGAGACCTCGACTCCCTGCCCCTCGCGCAGCCGGGAGGGGAACGACGAGCGCACCGCGGTCAGCCCCAGCCGCCGCCGGCCCAGCGCCCACGCCAGCCCGAAGAAGGCCAGCGCGCCGTAGGCCAGCAGCACCACCGCCGCGCTGTGCACGGCCCGTCCCAGCACCTGGGTCAGCACGGCCAGCACCACCACGCCCTGCCCCAGCGGCGTGATGCCCGTCCGCTGCTCCACCGCCCGGAGGATCATCCCAGCGCGGGCACCTTCACGCGCGCCACGATCCGGTCGAGCACGCCCTCGGCCGTCTCCTCCCGCAACATCGCGTCGGGCGTCAACAACAGCCGGTGGTGCAGCACCGGGCCGACCAGCCGCTTCACGTCGTCGGGCAGCACGTCGTCGCGCCCTTGGGCCGCGGCCAGCACCCGGGCCGCGTGCATGAGCGCCTGCGAGGCCCGGCTCGACGCGCCCATCTGGAGGGCGGCGTCGGCCCTCGTCGCCTGGCACAGGTCGACGATGTAGTACTTGACCGCCTCGGACACGGTCACGTCGGCCGCCCAGTCGATCATGGCCAGCACGTCGGCCGTGTCGACCACCGGCTCCAAGGTCAGCACGGCCTGGCGCTTCTGGTTGGCGGTCAGCAGCGACACTTCGGCGTCGCGCCCCGCGTACCCCAGCGACAGCTTGAACAAGAAGCGGTCGAGCTGCGCTTCCGGCAACGGGAACGTGCCCGCCAGCTCGATGGGGTTCTCGGTGGCCAGCAGGAAGAAGGGCGACGGCAGCGGGTGGGTGATGCCGTCGACCGTGACCGTGCGCTCGGCCATGGCCTCGAGCAGCGACGACTGGGTCTTGGGCGTGGCCCGGTTCACCTCGTCGGCCAGCACCACGTTGGCGAACACGGGGCCGGCCCGGAACACGAAGTCGCCGCTGCGGCGGTCGAGCACGGGCGAACCGGTCACGTCGCCGGGCAGCAGGTCGGGCGTGCACTGGATGCGCGACACGTCGCCGTTGATGGTGAGGCCGATGGCCCGGGCCAGCACGGTCTTGCCCGTCCCCGGCAGGTCCTCGAACAACAGGTGCCCGTCGGCCAGCATGGCCGTGAGCGCCAACCTCACGACCTCGTCCTTGCCCTTGATGACGAGGCCTATGTTGTCGACCATCAACTCGAACAGCTCGCCGAACCGCTTGCCGTTCATAGCCGGCGCGCTGCGCCGCCGTGGGGCCCGGCTCGCCATCATCCACCTCGCAGAACGTCGTCGGGGGCGCCGTCGGCCACCACCGAGCCGAGCGCAAGGGCCAGCATCCGGCTCGACACCGCGGCGACCAGGGAAAGGTCGTGCTCGATCAGCAGCATCGCACACCCGGTCTGGCGGGCCACGCCCCGCAGGGTGGGCCCCAGCTCCTCGATCTCGGCCTGGGCCAGCCCCGAAGAGGGCTCGTCGAGCAGCAGCACCTTCGGCTCGGCCGCCAGCACGCAGGCCAGGTCCACAGCCCGCCTGGTCCCGGTCGACAGCTCGGAGACGAACGAGTCGGCGTACAGGGCCAGGCCCATGAGGTCGACCAGGTTCTCCACCCGGCGCTGCAACAGCCGCTCGCTGCGCCGCACCGCGGGCAGGGCCAGCGCGGTGAACGCCGGGTTGCGCACGGCCCGTCGCTCCAGCGCGGTGGCGATGGTCTCGCGCACGGTCAGCGAGGGGAACAGCCGGGCCGACTGGAACGACCGGGCCAGCCCCAGCCGGGCCCGGGCGTCGGGGCGCAAACCGCTCACGTCCACCCCGCCCACCAGCACGCGGCCGGTGGACGGCGTGAAGCCCGACACCGCGTCGAACAGCGTCGTCTTGCCCGCGCCGTTGGGGCCGACGATGCCGAGCACCTCCCCCGCCCCCACCTTCAGGGACACGTCGTCCACCGCCGCGATGCCCCCGTAGTGGACGCTGAGGTGCTCCACGTCGAGGGCGGCCTCGTCCACCCGGCCCCGCAGCAGGGTGGTGCGGCGACTGGGGCCGCGGCCCAGGAAGCGGGCCCGGGCCAGGTCGGGCAGCTCGGCCATGGGCCCGTCGAAGCGCACCCGGCCCGACTCCATGAACACGGCCCGCTCGGCGATCGACATGGCCACGTTCACCGACTGCTCCACCAGCACCACCGCAGTGCCCGCGGCGGCGATGCCCCGGATGGCAACGAGCAGGTCCTCGACCACCGCCTTGGCCAACCCCAGCGACAGCTCGTCGATCAGCAGCAGCCGGGGCCGCAGCACGAAGGCCTGGGCCAGCCCCACCATCTGCTGCTCGCCGCCGGACAACGCCGACGCGGCCGTGTCCCAGCGCGTGCGCAGCGCGGGGAACAGGCCGAGCACCTCGTCCAGCCGGGCCCCGCCGCCCTGGGCCCATGTGGCGGCCCGCAGGTTGTCGCCCACGGTGAGGCCGGGGAAGACGGCGGCCCCGCCGGGCATGACGATGATGCCGCGCTGCGCGTTCTCGTGGGGCGGCGCGTGGGTGATGTCGCGGCCGTCGAAGACAATGGCGCCCGCCGACGCCTCCTGGGTGCCGCCCACGGCCCGCAGCAGCGTGGACTTGCCCGCCCCGTTGGTGCCGAGCAGGGCCACGATCTCGCCCGCCTCGACGTCGAGGTCCACGTCCTGCACCACCACCACGCCGTCGTACGACACCTCCAGGCCGCGCACGACGAGCATGGCGCTTGGACGGCGGCGGCTGGCCTCGTCGGCGCGTGCGGCGGCGTCGGCCGCCCGGATGTCGCGGTCGACCCCGCCGGCCCCGCTGGCGAAGACGACGCCGCCGATCACCAGCAGCGGCACGAACACGAGGATCCCTCTGCGCATGCCAAGCCCGGTGGCCAGTCCCAGGGCGAAGGGCGTGGCCACCAGCCCGAGCACCTGCCACGGGGCCGCCGTCTGCAGGCCCAGGCCGCGGATGCGGGGCGGCACCACCGCCGCAATCAGCGCGTAGAAGGCGGGCAGGAGGATGGTGCTGCAAAAGGCGATGGGCAGCACCACGGCGATGGCGAGGGCAGGGCCGCCCGCCAACGACAACAGCACGAGCAGCCCGGCCTGGCCGATGGTCAGCAGCCCGCCCAGGGTCATGATGCGGGCGGGCCTCTCGGCCAGCAGCCGCTCGGCGATGGGGCCTGCCACCAACAGGCCGACGAGGGCGGCGCCGTTCAGCACCGCGGTCAGCACGCCCAGGCGGGTGGAAGAGAACTGGTAGACCTCGGCGAAGTACGACGGCAGCACAATGAGGTTGAAGAGCCCGGTGACCACGAGGAACGGCGTGGCATACCAGATGCGCCGCAGGGTCACGATGCTGCGGGCCGCCCGATAGGCCTCGGCCAGGCTCACCGGCGCGGGCGGCGTCTCCACGTTCTCCTGCGCGCCGCGCCGCGGCTCCTTCAAGGCGAAGGCCAGCAGCGCGGCGGCCGCGGCCACCAGGCCGAAGCCCACCACCACGCCCCGCCAGCCCGCCCGGTCGGCGGCCAGGCCCGCCACCGGCGGCCCGAGCACCAGGCCCGCCTGGGCGGCCACGAAGTAGACGGTGAAGGCACGGGCCCGGCTGGCCTTCGGGTAGTAGTCGCTCATCAGCGGGAGGCCCGCGGGCTGGGCCACGGCCAGCGACCCGCCGCTCACCGCCCGCCCGCCCGCGAACTGGGTCACGCCGGGGGCGATGCCCTGGAGGATGCCGCCCAACGCGCTCGACACCGCGGCCACGCGCACCATCGCCACCCGCGGGATGCGGTCGGCCAGCCAGCCCAGGAGCGGCGCGAACAAGAGGCCGACGATCGACACCAGCGAGCCCAGGGCCACCACGAACTGGAGGTTGATGCCGAACTCGGCCCGGATCTGCGGCAGCAGCACGCCCAGGGCCGCGTCCTCGGCCCGTCCTGCGAAGGTGACGAGCGACAGCACGGCGATGGGCAGCACCGGCCCGCTCCACCCCACCCGCGGCCTCCGTCTGGAGGACCGGGCGGGCGGCTCCGGGCGGGCGCTGTCCTCCGGGACCGAAGGCGCGGTGCCGGGGAGGTCGCCCAGTTCGAGTTGGCGCGGGGTGGGGATCAGCCCGACGCGGCCTGCCCCGGAACGGCCGGGCTCAGCCATGGATGGCCCACTGGTCGTCGAGGTCGTAGCGCCGGCCCACGACCGACCCAGGCCGGGGCGGGGCGATGGGGGCAGGCCCGCCCTCGGCCCCCGACGCGGCCCGGCCCAAGAGCCCCGGCACGTCGATGCGATGACGCCGGGCCACCCGCCGCAGCCACGCGTCGCGCAACGTGGTGAACAGTTGGCTCAGTCCGCCGGGCAACAGCAGCAGCAGGGCCAGCCCGCCCGCCCCGGTCGACAGCCCCACCAAGAGCGGGCTGGCCGAGAACAGCGACAGCACCAGGTCGTAGCCGAAGCCCAACAACGGCCCGGCCACAGAGCCGAGCCCGCCGATCACGGCGAAGGCGAACAGCCGCAGACTGCGCTCCGGGGTGAAGGCCAAGGCCCGCACGCCGCCCTCCTCGAAGGCGATCAGCGCGCCCGCGGCCGCGGCCAGAAAGCCGGAGACGGCGAAGGCGCCGAGCCGGGCCGTGGTCACGTCGATGCCGAACGACTGGGCCGCGGCCGGGTTGTCCCGCGCCGCGATCAGGGCCCGGGCCGTGCGGCTGCGGCGCATGCTCACAACTGACGCCACCGCCGCGGTCAACGCGGCCAGCGCCAGGTAGTAGGAGCCGCGCGAGTCGAAGGGGCGGTCGAGCGAGGCGGGCAGGGTACGGCCCAGATACCGCGGGTTCAACAAGAAGGCCGATGTGGCCAGTGCGAAGGCCAGGGTGGTGATGGCCAGGTGCAGGCCCCGCAGCCGCAGGGCGGGCACGCCCACCGCCACCGCCACCGCCGCGCCCGCCCCGCCGCCGACCACCACCGCAAGCGGGAAGGGCAGGCGGGACGACGCCGCGGCCCACGCCCCCACCGCGGCGAAGGCGAACTGGCCCAGGCTCACCTGCCCCGCCCACCCGGTCAGCACCAGCAGGGACAGGCCCGCCACCGCCTCCAACAGCACCACCGAGGCCACGCCGGTCTGCGACGACGACAGCGCCCATGGCAGCCCGAGCATCACCACCGCCACCGCGCCCGCGGCCCGCCTCCGGGCGGCGCGCACGGCGGGCAGGTCGCGCAGCACGGCCGGGATGGGTCGCTGCTCGCGGGTGGCCCGCCAGGTGCCCGAGGGGTCGTCGTCGGCCCGGGTGCGCCGCTCGCGCTGTACGAGAAGCACCACGGCCACCACCACCAGCAGGGCGGCGTCGAGCACGTCGGTGGTGTTGAAGGACAAGGCCGCGGCCTGGTCCACGATGCCGAGCACCACCGCGGCCGCCCCGGCGATGGTAAGGCTGGTCATGCGGGCGATGACGGCCACGGCGAGGATGCGCACGACCAGGGCGACGGGCGTGACCCCGCCCAGCCCGCTGCCGCTGCCCACAGTGGTGGCGGTGAGCACGCCCGCCACCCCCGACAGCAGGCCCGCCAACAGCCACACCCGCCCGTCGAGCCCGCCCACATCGACGCCCAGCGTCTCGGCCCGCTCCGGCCGCTCCGACGCGGCCCGGATGGCGGTCCCCCGACCGCTGCGCCGCAGCCACACCGACAGCCCGGCCAGCGCCGCGCCCGCGGCCACAACCAGCAGCATGTCGCCCGCGTGCAGGACGACGCCGCCGATCCGCAGCCGCACGTCGAAGGGCAGCGGCGCGGGCGCCCGCACGGCCAGCGCCGCCTCCCGCTGGGACCGGCTGGCCAGCAGGCGGGGCACGGCGTCGTCCACCGCGCTCAAAAGCTGCATGAGGAAGATCGACGCCACCGTCAACACCAGCCGGGGGGCCTGGGCGAAGCGGCGGAACACCAGCCGGGACGACAGCCAGGCCAGTCCCCCGGCCACCGCCACCGCCGCCGCGAACGACAGGGCGTAGTTGGCGTTGCGCACCGCGGGGGTGACCCGCTCAAGGCAGGGCGGGCACACGGCCTGGGTGGCCCGGATGAGGGGCCGGGCGTGGACCATGGTGGTGAACGTGGTGGCCGCCACCGCCCCGAACGCCACTTGGGCGAAGTTCACGAACCGGTTGCTGCGGTAGACGAGGATCAGCCCGGCGGCCTGGAGGGCCAGGCCCGCGCCCGCCACCAGGCCGAGGGCGTAGACCCCGCCGGGCGGCCGGTTGGGCAGGACGAGGGGGACGGCGACGGCGGCAACGGCGAGCGCAGCCAGCACGCCAGCATCGGTCAGGCCGGCCGCGTCGGGTCGGCGCAGCAGCCCTCCGGGTCTCACCGGAGGACGAGCCTAATCAAGCGGCCTTGAAGGAGACCTCGTCGTAGCGGAGCTGGGTGATGAAGGCGTCGTCCAAGGCGCCGAAGAGGGGCACGGCCTGGGTGGCGCCCGCGGGCGCCTTCACGGTCGCACTGAAGAACGTCCAGTTGAGGTCGCCCGTGTCGCGGTCGGTGGCCACCCGACTGACCGCCGTCGACGCGCCCAGGCCCACGCCGTTGGCGTCCAGCCAGCGGACCCGGACCAGCGCGCCGCCGTCGCCCACGCTGGCCAACTGCCAGGCGAACCAGCCCGACACCGTGTAGTTGGCGCCCGCGCTGACCCGCAGCGCGGCCTGGGGCCGCCAGGCTGGGCTGACCGACGCGGCCTTGTCGGCCGCCGCGTTCTTGGCCGTCACGACCGGGTCGAGGGGCTTGCAGCCCACGGGCTGGTCGTAGCAGACCCGGTTCTTGCCCGAGGCGGGCGCGGAGATGGCGGCCTGGTAGCGGCCGGGGCCGTGGTGGTCGGCCGCACTGTGGTCGAACAGGCCCGCAGCGCCCTCGAAGGCCCAGCCGACGGGCACCAGAGGCTGATCGATCCCGCCCGCCGCCGTGCTCTGGGGCCCGACCGGGCTCGTGCCCTGCTCGAAGCTGGTGTTGGGCAGCAGCTCGGGCCCGGCGGCCTGGGCCTGCGGGAGGGCGAGGGCGGCTGCCGCAAAGGCGGCAAGGGAGACGAGGAGGACCCGCTTGGACATAGGGAACAGATTCGACGCCCGCCCCCAAAACGCCTGTGTTCACCCGGGCGCGAGCGGCCATCCCCGCCCTGTCCCTTTGCGCTTTCGCCGCCAGTCAAGCGGCCAGTGGACCCTGAGCGGGCCCGGTCAGTCGGAGGAGGAGGTGGCGGCCAGGTCCATGCGGATGGCGTCGACCTCGTTGGCCAGCGCCGACACCCGCTGGTGGATGACGGCCGCCTCCCGCTCCACCACCTCGCTCACGCCCGCCACCGCCTGGGTCAGCCGGGCCTGGTCCTGCTGGTGCTGCTTGAGCACCTCGAGGTGGATGGTCGACTCCATGCGCTCGATGTCGCTGCGGGTGGCGGCGCGCACCTGGGTGACCAACTCGGCCAGGCGCGACCCCATGGCCCCCTGCTGCTCCACCGCGCCCGCCACCGCCCGGGCGATCTCGCCCACCTCGGCCATGGCCTGGCGGCCCGCCTGCACGGCCGCGCCGATCTGGTCGAGGCGCTGGGGCACGATCCCCTGCCCGTCCCGCATGTCCGTGAAGGCGGCGACCAGCCCGTCGTGCGAGGACCGCGTGGCCTGCACGGCCCGGTCGAGGGCGGCCGCGTGGGTGCGCAGAGTGCCTAGCGCGTCGGCCACCTTCTCCAGCGAGGCGTTGGCCTCGGCGTGCCTGCGCTCCATGTCGGCGGGCACCGACGCCACCGTGGCCGCCAACTGCACCAACTGGTGGCGGATCTGGTCGAGGTAGGGCTGCTGCGAGTCGAGCCGGGAGCTGACCCGGTCGAGGGACGGGCCGAGGGTGCGGGCCGCCTCCAGGCTGGCGGCCAGCCCGTCGAGCGTCTCGCCCAGCGCCTTGGTGCGGGCGTCGAACCGCTTGGACAGCGACGAGTGCAGGGCCTGAAGCACGTCGTGGTGGTCCTGGTTGGCCCGGGTGACCGCGTCGAGCACGGCCTTGGACGAGTCGGCCTTGTCCTTGTCCGACGAGGCCAGGCCGGCCAGCGCCTCCTGCACCCCGGGCAAGGCGCCCGCCACCTTCTCGATCGACTCGGTGGTGATGGCCCGCTCCCGTGCCGCTTGGGCCGCGGCCTGGGTCACGGCCTCGCGCACCCGGGCCAGCTCGCCGGTGACGGCCTGGCCCAGCTCGGCGATACGGGGCTCCGCACTGGCGGCCTGGCCCGCGGCCTGGATGGCGGTGGCCAGCCTGGCCTCGCGACGCTCGAGCTCTTGGTGCATGGCCGCCAGCCGCTCGGCCACGGAGGCCATGGCCGGGTCGGGCAGGCGCAGCTCCTGGAGCACGGCGTCCACCGTCTGGGCCGCGCTGCGCTCCACGTCGGCCCGGGCCGCGTCGAGCAGGCGGCGGACCTCGGCCGTAGTGGTCTGGGCTGCTTCGAGCGACTCGCCCTGCGAGCGGTTGACCGCCTCGTGCACGCGGGACATGCCGTCGCCCACCAACTGCTCCACCCGGTCGAGGCGGGCGGCCAGGTCGTCGAAGACCTTCTTCAGCACGTCCTCGCCGTCGCCCTTGCGGATGCGGTTGCGCCAGCTCGACAGGGCGTTGCCCACCACCGCGCCGACCTGCTGGCCCACCTCGTTGGGCAGGGCCGCGCCCTCGGCCCGTACCGCGGCCAGGGTGGCGTCCACCTCGGCCATGCGCAGGGTCAGGGTCTCGATGTCGGTACGCGACTCGGCCCCGGCCTGGTCCAGCTTCTCGGCCGTGCTCGACGCCGACCGGTCGACCCGCTCGGCCAGGCTCGACGCCTCGCCCGCCACCCGCTCGGTCACGCTCGACTCGACGCCGTTCAGCCGCTCGTCCAGCCTGCCCTCCAGGGCGTCGACATGGGCCGTGATCTCGCCCCGCACGCCCGCCAGCCGCTCCTCGACCCAGTTGGCCAGCGCGCTGCGATCCTCGTCCAGCGACGCCTCGAAGTGCGACGACAGGCGCCCGGCCGCGGCCTCGGCCTCGGCCCGCCCCTCGGCCAGCGACGCCTCCACCTGGGCCATGCGCCGGCCCACCACCGACTGCACGACCTCTTCGACCCGGCCCGCCGTCTCTTCCACCGTGTCGGCCACACTCTGGGCCACCGCGTCGAGGCCCGTCTGCACGGCGTCGAAGCGGCCGTCTGCCGCGGCCACCTGCTCGGCCACCTGAACTGCCACCACATCGAGCCCGGCGTGCACCGCGTCGAACCGGCTGGCCACCGCAGCCTCGACCGTGCCCACCCGCTCGGCCATCTCGTTGAGCCCGGCGTGCACCGCGTCGAACCGGCTGGCCATGCCGCCCAGGCGGTCGTTCAGCCCGTTGAGCCGGTCGCCCACGCCGTCCAGCCGCTCGCCCAGCTCCCCGAAGCGCCCGTCGGCCGCGGCCAGCCGCTCGGCCAGCCCGTCCATCTGCTCGGCCATGCCCGAGGCCAGCCCGTCCAACCGCTCGCCCATCTGGTCGGCCGCGGCGGCCACCCGCTCGTCGACGTCGGCCACCGCCGCGGCCATGGCCGTCGACACGCCCTCGACCCGCTGGCCCAGGCCCTGCACGGCCCGTTCGAGCGCGGCCGCCACGGTGGCCTCCACACTCGCCTCGATGCGCGCCGCCAGCGACTCGGCCAGCTCCGAGGCGAACCGCCGGGCCTCGCCCGCCGCCCCCTCCCGGTCGCCCGCCGTGGCCTGGTTCAGGTCGGCCAGGCGGCCCTCCATCGCGTCGAGCCGGCGGTCCAGCCCGTCGAGCACCTCGGAGAGCATTCCCATCATCCCGTGCAGCACGGCGCCGGTCCCGGCGTCGACCAGACGGAGATGACCGTTGCCCTTCTCCTGCACCATTTCCGCGGGCATGCCGTCCATGATCGCCGCGCCCTGGCCCGCGGTCGGGGATGGTCACATGAGCTGGTCCCGCAGGGCCTCGAAGTCGGCCCGCAGCGCCTCGAACTCGGCCCGAAGGCGGCTCACCTCCTCGGCCAGCCCGGCCCCGGCGCCCGCGGTGGGGACGACCGTGGCCGCGGCCGGCTCAGGCTCCGGCCCGTCGCCCAACAGGTGGGTGAACCGGGTCTCCTTCTGCCCCGGCCGGCGCTCGGAGCGCCGCACGAACGGCTCGCCCCGCCCGGCCAGCCGGTCCAGCGTCTGCTCGACCTCGCCGAGCGAGGCGAACGGATGGATGCGCTCGGTCCTGGTCCGCAGCTCCCCCACCGTCTGCGGCCCCCGCAGCAGCAGCACGCAGAGCACGGCCGCGTCGTCGGTGCCCAGCCCCTGCGTCTCCTCCAGCACCTGCCGGTACTTGGCGGCCCGGTTCGACTGGCTGTACACGATGCGGACGAGGCCCTTCTCCCGCAAGCCGTCGAGGGCGGCCTGGATGGTGGCGGGGTCATAGGACACCACCGGGCTGCGATTGGACGACTGGTTGCACGCGCCAGCCAGTCCGTTCAACGTCAACGGGTACACGTCGGGGGTCGTGTAGTGCTTCTCGATGAGGGCGCCGAGCACGCGCTGCTCCTCGGGCGTGAGGTCGATCATGGCCGCGTGCATACCCGGTAGGGGGCAGGCAGTCGAGTCGGGTGCGCTGCTTTACTGGCACGATGAGTGACGCCGCGGCGGTCCATCGCAACTCCACCCACCCGCCGCTGGCCCGGCGCACGCCGTACCGCGCCGAGGACTGGTTCAGCCCCGACGAGCTGGACGAGGCCCGCCGCTACGCCCGGCCCGTCAACCGGCTGAAGCTGGTCCGGTCGATCCTGTCGTCGGCCGTGATCCTCGGGCTGATCTTCACCAAGGCGGTGCCCAACCTGCTCGACTCGCTCGGCGTGAGGGGCTGGGTCCTCCAGGTCGTGGTGGCCGCCTTCGTGCTCACGGTGGCCGACGCGGTGGCCACCGCGTGGATCACCGGCTACCTCCAGCTCTCGTACGACAAGAAGTGGGGCCTCAGCAACCAGACGCCCGGGCGGTTCGTCACCGACCAGCTCAAAGACGTGGTCATCGGCACCCTGCTGGTCACCGTGCTGCTCGTGCCCGTCTACGCCGCCATCCGGGCCACGGGGCTGTGGTGGCTGTGGGGCTGGCTCGGGTTCATCGGCGTGATCCTCGCGGTGACGTTCATCTACCCGGTGGCGATCATGCCCCGCTTCAACCGCTTCACGCCCCTGCCCGACGGCGAGCTGCGCAGCCGCATCGAGGCGGTCGCCCGACGGGCCGAGACGCCGATCGAGGGCGTCTACACGATGGACGCCAGCAAGCGCAGCACCCGGGGCAACGCCTTCGTGGCGGGCTTCGGCGCCACCAAGCGGGTCGTTCTGTTCGACACCATCCTCGACTACCCAATCGGCACCATCGAGCAGATCGTGGCCCACGAGATCGGGCACTACCGGCTGCGGCACATCACCAAGTCGGTGCCGTTCCAGGCCGCGCTGTTCCTCGGCGCCTTCGTGCTGGTCGCCATCCTGGGCGGCTGGGACGCCCTCCTGCGCCGGGCAGGCGTGGACCAGCTCGGCCACCCGGGCAGCGTGCCCCTGTTCCTGGGCCTGTTCGGCCTGGCCTGGTCGGGCCTCAACCTGGCCCAGGCCTGGTTCACCCGGTTCAAAGAGCGCGAGGCCGACCTGGAGGCGCTCGAGCTGCTGGGCCGGCCCGACGACTTCATCGACGTCTGGCGGCGCATGGCCCCCGACAACAAGATCGAGCTGGAGCCCTCCCGCTGGACCAGGCTGAACAACACCCACCCCGAGGTTCCGGAGCGCATGGCGTTCGGCCGGCTGTGGAAAGAGGCCAACTCCCACACCTGATCTGCTACAACCGGGGGAAACCTTGATCGCTGGGGCGAGGGGGGCACATATGCGGGCGCCAGGAAGGCCACTCCTGCGCGAGACAGAGCAGTAATGGGCGAGCGCGTCCTTGTCGTTGACGACGAGTTCGACATCGCCACCGTCCTTCAGATCAACCTGGAGGCCGAGGGGTTCGACGTCGAGACGGCCCACGACCCCCGCGAGGCGCTGAAAGCGGCCCTCGCGTTCCGGCCCGACCTGGTGCTGCTCGACGTGAACATGCCGGGCATGGACGGCCTGCAGGTGCTGCGGGCGCTGCGGTCCGACGCCCTCACCGCCTCGACCAGCATCATCCTGCTCACGGCCAAGGCCAGCGTGGACGACCGGCTCATCGGGCTGGCGTCCGGGGCCGACGACTACATCACCAAGCCCTTCGACCTCGACGAGGTGCTGAGCCGGGTGCGCGCCGCCCTGCGACGGGCCCAGCAGCTCCGGGGCGTGTCCCCGCTCACCGGGCTGCCCGGCAACTTCGAGATCCTGCGCCAGATCCAGGGCCTGCTCGACGACGCCGACTGCGTCTTCGCCCTCATCCACGCCGACCTCGACAACTTCAAGGCGTACAACGACCACTACGGCTTCGTCCGGGGCGACCAGGCCATCAAGGCCACCGGCGAGCTGCTGCTCGACGAGTTGGGCCAGGTCACGGGCAGGCCCCGCTTCCTGGGCCATGTGGGCGGCGACGACTTCGCCGTCATCGTCCCGGGGGCCGACGCCGAGGGCTCGGCCGAGAGCATCGTCCACCGCTTCGACACGCTGGTGCCCACCCTCTACGAGCCCGAGGACTGGGCCCGGGGCGCGGTGTCCATCACCGGACGGGACGGGGTGACCCGGGAGCAGCCCTTCCTCACCATCTCCCTGGGGATCGCCACCACCGTGCACCGGGGCTACTCCTCGCCGGTGGAGATGGCCGCGGTGGCCAGCGAGATGAAGCACTTCGCCAAGAACCACGTGGGCTCCACCTGGCGGATCGACCGCAGGCGGGGTGACCGCCCCTAACGCCGCGCCGCCTACCGTTTCGGGCCGGTTTTGCACCGCCACGGTGCGTTTGGGTGCCAAAAACGGCCTAAAGCTGTACTTGAAGGTCAAGCTCCTCCACGCCCCGGACGACCTTGAGCGACAGCGCCGCTCCGGGCTCGAGCCCGTCGAGCACGGCGTGCAGGTCGTCGGGGCCGGCCAGGGCAGCGCCGCCCGCCTCGACCAGCAGGTCGCCCTCCCTGACGCCCGCGGCGGCGGCCGGGCTGTCCTCGGCCACGCCCCGGACCAGAAGGCCGTCGCGCTCGGGCAGGCCGACAGCCCGGCGCAGGTGGCGGGCCGCCTTGGCCGGGGCCAGGGCCACGCCCAAGGCGGGCCGGGTGCGCGACTCGCCCCGGGCCAGGGCCTCGACCCGCTCCTTGAGCGACGGGTCGGTGGGCAGGGCCAGGTAGAAGCCGTCCCCGAGGCGGTGGGTGTTGATGCCGATGACCGCCCCGTCGGCGTCGGCCACCGGGCCGCCCGACGAGCCGCGCGGCAGCGGGGCGGTGTGCTCCAGGCTGCCGGTGATGCGCCTGCCCCGCGGGCCCCGGAAGGCCTCGTCGGTGCCGGACAGCACGCCGAAGGTGACCCGAAGGCCCCGGCCGCCCGGGTTGGCCAGGGCGAACACCACCGAGCCCATGCCGGGGCTGGACGGGGCCAGCCGAGCCGGGGGCGCGCCCGCGGTGTCGACGGCCAGGACGGCCAGGTCGCCGTCGGGGTCGATGCCCCGGACCTCGGCCTGGGCCTGACGCCCGTCGCTGAAGGTGACGGTGAGGTGCTCGGCCAGGTTGTGGGCGTTGGTCAGCACGGCCCCGTCGGCCACGACGATGCCGGAGCCGGTGGACCGGCCCCCGCTGACCCCCACGACCGACGGTCCCACTTCGTCGGAAACCTTGCGCACGGTGGACTCAAGTTCTTGCACGGCGGTCATAGGGCGACCGTACGCCCAGTCACTTGCAGATCGCAAGTGACAATCTGGTGGCGGGGGCGTCACAATGGACACATGCGGCCCACTGCCAACGTCGCGGCCAACGTCGCTCGCAATGTCGCGGCCACCGTGCCGCCCAGCGCCCCCGCCCTCGACGCCGCCTTGGGCCGGGTGGGCGACCGCTGGTCCCTGCTGGTGGTGGCCGTGCTGCTGACCGGCCCCCGCCGGTTCAACGACCTGCTCGACGAGGTTGGCGCCATCGCGCCAAACGTTCTCAGTCACCGGCTCAAGCATCTTGAGCACCAGGGCGTCATCGTCAGTGCGCCCTACTCGCGCAGGCCGCTGCGCCTCCGGTACCAGCTCACCGCCTCGGGGCTCGACCTGGCCGACGCCCTGCGCATGCTGGCCCGGTGGGGGTCCTCGCCCGTGTCAGGCGAGCCCGCGGCCGCGGCCCACACGGCCTGCGGGACGCCGTTGGAGACCCGGTGGTTCTGTCCCACGTGCGCCCGGGTGGTGGAGGACAACGAGGGCGACGGCCTGACCCATTTGTGAATTGTGTGTGTCGGGCTATCACTGCCTATACCCGAACTGGCAATATCTCGCCGTAATGATCGAGTTCGCTGAGCAGGTGAAGACGTGGTTCGCCGAACGGGTGCCTGACGACTGGTTCCAAGGCGACGTCGACGTGGCCGTCGACCGGGACGAGATCCTGGTCACCGGCGAGCTCGAGCCGCCCGACGTGCCCAAGAAGTCCCCGGCCGCCATCGTGGCCTCGGCGTCGATGGCCCGCCTCGACAAGTTCCGTGACGCCACCCGCGACGCCCGCAAGGCCATCACCGGCGAGGCCGAGCCCCTGTTCAACCGCAAGGTGTCCTGGGGCGCGGTGTGCGGCGGCGAGCAGAAGGTGTTCACCCAGCTCAGCGTGCCGGTGATGACCCGGCTGCGGATGAACGAGCGGGCTGTGCTCGACACCCTGGTCGACGCCAGCGTGGCCCGCAGCCGCAGCGACGCCCTGGCCTGGTGCGTGCGGCTGGTCGGCGCCAACCAGGCCCGGTGGATCGACGAGCTGCGCGACGCCCTCGTCCACGTGGAGAAGGTGCGGGCCGACGGGCCGCCTGCCCTGGGCGGGCCGGTCGAGGCGTAGTCGAGCCGTATAGGTCCAGGCAGACAGGCAGTTATACGAGTACGGCCGAGATGAACCTGCCGTCCCGGGCGGGGCGGATCAGCCGCAACGACACGGCCAGCGACGCGGCGTGGGCCCGGTCCTTGGCCCCGAGGCGGTGTCGAACCCCTTCGAGCAGGTCCTTCACGTAGTGGACCGAGTAGCCCAGGGCCCGGGCGATCTCGTCGTTGGTCGCCCCTGACGCCACGCCCGCCAGGACCTTGGCCTCGAGGGGCGAGACCCGGTCGAGCCGGTTGCCCACTGCGCCTGCGCCGTCCCAGGACTCCCCCTTGGCCGCGGCCAGCACGGCGGCGAGCACGCTGTCGGGCGGGGCGCTGCTGGCCAGGCAGGTGCGGGCGCCGGCCACGGTCGACGCCACCCGGGCGCCGCGGACGCTGAAGCGGGTGATGACGACGAGCTGGGGGCGAAAGGCCAGGGGGACGAAGCGGTGCTTCAGGGCGGCCGGGTCGCCGTCGGGCAGGAAGAGCTCGGACAGCACGACCTCGGGCTTGGTGCGCCGGGCCAGCTCGACCGCGTCGGCCAGCGTGCCCACGCTGCCCGCCAGGACCATGTGCTCGCTACGGGAGATGATCTGGCACAGCCGGTTGCGCGAGTCGAGGTCGCCGTCGACGACCATCACGCCCACCGGCGGGCGGTCCCAGACCAGCCCGTCGGCCGCCGGGGCCCCGGTCGGGGCCGCCCCCGCGGCGTCGCCGCCGTGCTTGGCCGCCTTGCCCCTGCCCGCGCCTTTGCCTGCACTCTTGCCGTGTGCGCCGGTCCTGCTGCTCGTGGCGGCCGAGCCGGACGGGGCTGGCTCGGCCCCGGCGCCGGCCTTCCTGACAGTCCCCGAGGTGGCCTTCCGGGTGGTGCGAGCAGTGGCGGCGGCCCTGGTGGCGCCGGTGGTGCGAGCAGTGGCGGCGGGCCCGGTGACGCCGGCGGCGGGCCCGGTGGCGGTCGCGGCGGTCGTGCTGGCCGCCGCCGTGTCGGCGGTGCGGGCGGCCCCGCCCCTCCTGCCCGCCGCCGCGGTGCCCTTTCGGGTCGTGGCCCTCGTGCCCACGCTCGCGGCGGCGGTGGTGGTCCCCGTCCTGGCCGGGGCTGCGGCGTTGGTGCCGATGGCGGCGGTGGCGACGCTTGGGGCCGCGGTGGCCGTGGCCGCCTTCTGGGCCGCAGCCGTGGACTGCCCGGCGGCGGTGCCCTTCGCGGCATCGGCCCTGCCGGTCCTTCGCGCCGGTTCGCCCGGCGCCCTCCCGCCAACCGCGGCGGCGCTGGTGCCAGGGGCCGTGACCGCCTTGCCGGCCGCAGCCGTGGACTTCCCGGTGGAGGCAGTGGCGGTGATGCCCTTCGTGGCGCCGGCCGTCCTGGTGGCGGCTTTGCCTGTCCTTCGCGCTGGTTGGCCCGCTGCCGGGGCCGTGGCACCGGCCGCGTCGGCACTGCCCGCGGCTGCGGTGTTCGCCGCGGTCTTTCGCCTGCCGCCCCTGCCTGCCTGCTCGCCTGCTGCCACCCCAACCTCCCCCACCAG
>DASYMT010000121.1:0-3573 GCA_036008925.1 Acidimicrobiales bacterium
CAAGAAGGCGTCGGCGCCCGCCAAGAAGACCGCCGCGCTGGCCAAGAAGTCCACGGCCAAGAAGGCAGCCGGCCCGGCCAAGAAGGCCGGCGGGGCGAAGAAGGCCTGAGCAGCCTGGGCCGACGGCGCCTCGACGCCGAGCTTGTGCGCCGGGGCCTGGTCGACAGCCGGGAGCAGGCCAAAGAGCTCATCGCCGCCGGCCAGGTGCTGGTGGCCGGGGCCATCGCCGACAAGCCCGCCCGCCAGGTGTCGGCGGCCGAGCCGGTCGAGCTGCGAGGGCCCAAGCCCCGCTTCGTGAGCCGGGGAGGCGAGAAGCTCGACGCCGCCTTGTCGTACTTCGCCGTCGACCCCGCCGGACGGGCCGCGCTGGACGCGGGTGCGTCGACCGGCGGCTTCACCGACTGCCTCCTCCAGCGGGGCGCGGCCCACGTCACCTCGGTCGACGTGGGGCACGGCCAGTTGCACGAGCGCCTGCGGGCCGACCCCCGGGTGACCGTGGTCGAGCGCACCAACATCCGGGGCTTCGAGGGCGGGCCGTACCCGTTGGTGGTGGCCGACCTGTCCTTCATCTCCCTGCGCACGGTCGCCCCCGACCTGTTGCGGCTGGCCGGGCCCGGCGCCGACGTCGTGGCCCTGGTCAAGCCCCAGTACGAGGCGGGACGGGCCGAGGCGGCCAAGGGCCGGGGCGTGATCTCCGACCCAGAGGTGTGGCGGCGGGTGCTGAACGACGTGGTGTCAGCCCTGAACGACGCCGGAGCGGCGATGATGGGGGTCATGGTCTCGCCCCTGAAAGGGGCCGACGGCAACGTCGAGTTCCTGGCGCACTTCACCAAAAGGGCCGATTAGATGGCCGTCTTCGCCCTCGTCCCGCACCGGCTGCGCAAGGAGGCGTGCGGCCTGGCCAGCGCGGCGGCCGAGTGGCTGGCCGAGCGGGGCCACGAGGTGCGCGTCCCGGCCCAGGACGCCGAGGGCGTGCGGGGCGCCCAGGTGGTGCCCGAGTCCGAGGTGGCCGACGGGCTCGACCTGGCCGTGGCCCTGGGCGGCGACGGGACCATGCTCCACGCCGTGCAACTGGTGTGCGGCGCGGGCGTGCCCGTGATGGGCGTGAACGTGGGCCACTTGGGCTACCTGACCACCATCGAGCCCACCCACCTGTTTGAGGGGCTGGAACGCTTCTTGGCGGGCGACTACAAGATTGAGCACCGGATGATGCTCGACGTCACCGTCCACTGCGGCGACGACGAGGCCGTGCACACCACCGCCCTCAACGAGGCCGTGCTGGAGAAGACGGCGTCGGGTCACACCGTGCAGGTGGCCATCCGCATCAACGACCGGCCCTTCACCACCGCGGCGGCCGACGGCATGATCGTGGCCACGCCCACCGGCTCCACTGCCTACAACTTCTCGGCCCGCGGCCCCATCGTGTCGCCGCTGCACCGGGCCCTGATCCTCACGCCCGTCGCCCCCCACATGCTGTTCGACCGCTCGCTGGTGCTCGACCCCGAGGAGTCGGTCGAGCTGGAGGTGCTCGACGGCAGGCCCGCCATCTTGGTGGTCGACGGCCGCAACCTGGCCACCCTCGCCCCCGGCGACCGGGTGGCGGGCAAGCAGGCCAAGCACGACGCCCTCCTCGTGGCCTTCGACGGGCGCGACTTCCACCAGATCCTCAAGGCCAAGTTCAAGCTGGCGGACCGCTAGCCGTGCTGGTCGAGCTGTCCATCCGCAACCTGGGCGTGATCGAGTCGCTCGACCTCGTGCTGGCGCCCGGCATGTCCGCCCTCACGGGCGAGACGGGGGCGGGAAAGACCATGGTGGTGGAGGCCATCGAGCTGCTCCTGGGCGGGCGGGCCGATGCCGTGCTCGTGCGCCCCGGCGCGGACGAGGCC
Organism: Acidimicrobiales bacterium; assembly: GCA_036008925.1. Taxonomy (GTDB): domain Bacteria; phylum Actinomycetota; class Acidimicrobiia; order Acidimicrobiales; family JAUTXP01; genus DASYMT01. The sequence goes on from DASYMT010000121.1 coordinate 1,887, forward strand.
CGGGTCGACGGGCGGTTCGTCGACGGCGACCGCGAGGTGGTGCTGTCGCGCGTGGTCCCCGCCAACGGGCGCACCCGCGCCTATGTGGACGGGGCCATGACGCCCGTGTCCGCGTTGGCCGAGGCGGGCGCGGGCCTGGTGGACCTGCACGGCCAGCATGCCCACCAGTCGCTGCTGTCGGCCGCGGCCCAGCGCGGCGCGCTCGACGCCTTCGCGGGCATCGACCTGTCGCCCCTGCACTCGGCCCGTTCGCGCCTGCGCGCCGTCGACGAGGCGCTGGCCGCCTTGGGCGGGGACGAGCGGGGCCGGGCCAGGGAGATCGACCTGCTGCGCTTCCAGGCGGCCGAGCTGGAGGCGGCGGGCCTGTCCGACCCCGACGAGGACGACCGCCTACGCGACGAGGAGGACCGGCTGGCCGACGCCACCGCCCACCGGGAGGCGGCCGCCGCGGCTCACGAGGCGCTGAGCGGCGAGGGCGGGATGGCCGATGCGCTGGCCGTGGCCGTGGGCGCGCTGCACAACCGGTCGCCGCTGGCCGAGCTGCACGACCGCCTGCTGGCGGTGGCGGCCGAGGTGAGCGAGGCGGGCCACGACCTGCGGGCCGCGGCCGAGTCCTTGGAGGACGACCCCGAGCGGCTGGCCGCCGTGCGGGGGCGGCGCCGGCTCCTGCACGACCTGCGGCGCAAGTACGGCGAGACCATGGCCGACGTGCTGGCCTACTTCAGCGAGGTGTCGGACCGGCTGGCCGAGTTGGAAGGGCACGGCCAGCGGGCCGCGGCGCTGGACGCCGAGCGGGTGACGGCGGCGTCGGCCGTGGCGGTGGCCGAGCGGGTGGTGCAGGCGGCCCGGGCCAAGGCCGCGCCGAAGTTGGCCGCGGCCGTCGAGGAGCGGCTGCGCGAGCTGGCCATGCCCCGCGCCCGCTTCGAGGTGTCGGTCGGGGAGGACGGGCCGGGCGACGAGGTCGTCTTCCTGCTGAGCGCCAATGCGGGCGAGCCCGCGCTGCCGCTGAGCAAGGTGGCTTCGGGGGGCGAGCTGGCCCGCACCATGCTGGCCGCCCGCCTGGTGCTGACCGGGGCGCCGCCCACCCTGGTGTTCGACGAGGTCGACGCGGGCATCGGCGGCGAGGCGGCGGTGGCGGTGGGCCGGGCGCTGGCCGCGCTGGCCTCTGACGGGAGCCAGGTGCTCGTCGTCACCCACCTGCCCCAGGTGGCCGCCTTCGCCGACCAGCAGGTGGCGGTGTGGAAGGACGAGGAGGGCGGCCGCACCGTGGCCCGGGCCCGGCAGTTGGACGACGGGGGCCGGGTGGTCGAGCTGTCGCGCATGTTGTCCGGCCAGCCCGAGAGCGTCACGGCCCGGGGCCACGCCGAGGAGCTGCTGGCCGCGGCGTCCAGAGAGCGGGGCCGGTGATGCTGGGCCGCAAGGGCAGCGAGGTCACCGTCACCACCGGCACCGGCCGGGTCGACCCCCGCACCAAGAACCTCATCAAGCGGCTGTCGCCCGGCGACATCGCGGTGATCGACCACGAAGACCTCGACCGGGTGGCGGCCGAGGGGCTTATCGAGGCGCGGGTGGGCGCGGTGGTCAACGCGGCCAAGTCGATGAGCGGGCGCTATCCCAACGTGGGCCCCCTGCTGCTGGCCGCCGCGGGCATCCCCTTGGTGGACGAGGTCGGCCCCCAGGTCATGGA
>DASYMT010000122.1:0-6140 GCA_036008925.1 Acidimicrobiales bacterium
CACCTGCCGCCCGGCGTCGTCGGCCCGCAGCGTGCCGCAGTAGTCGGTCCTGTAGCTCATGGGGACAGCTTCTTCCTCACAATGTCGGCGATGTCGCTCTGGGCGACCTGCTCCTGCTCGTGCGTCTTCAGGTCGCGCACCGTGACCTGGGCCGCGGCGGCCTCGTCCTCCCCCACGATGAGGGCCAGGCGGGCGCCCGAGCGGTCGGCCGCCTTCATCTGGGCCTTCATGGACCGGCCGTCGTAGGCCCGGTCGGCGCTGAGGCCCGCGGCTCGGAGCGCGGCGGCCAGGCCGCGGGCCGCGTCGCCGCCGGTCAGGTCGACCACGAACACGTCGACCCGGGCCTCGGGCACGGGCAGCACGCCCTCGGCGTCGCAGGCCAGGAGGATGCGCTCGATGCCCAGGCCGAAGCCGATGCCCGGCGTGGGCGGGCCGCCGAGCTGTTCGACCAGGCCGTCGTAGCGGCCGCCGCCGCCCACTGCGTTCTGGGCGCTGTCGAGGGCCTCGGCCGCGAACTCGAAGGTGGTGCGGGTGTAGTAGTCCATGCCCCGCACCAGGCGGGTCTCGATGGTGTGCTCGATGCCCAGCGCGGTAAGCCCGTCGACCACGCGGTCGAAATGGGCCTTGCAGTCGTCGCACAGGTGGTCGATCTGGCGGGGCGCGTCCTGGGTGGCGGCTATGCACTGCGGGCGCTTGCAGTCGAGGACGCGCAGCGGGTTGTCGGCGATGCGGTCCTTGTGCTCGTCGCAGAGCTGGTCCCGCCGGGCTTCGAGGAACTCCTGGAGCACGGCGCGGTAGGCGGGCCGGCACTGGCCGTCGCCCAGCGAGTTGAGCAGCAGGCGGACGCGGGTCAGCCCCAGGTCCCGGTAGAAGAACCAGGCCAGCGCGATGACCTCGACGTCGAGGTCCGGGTCCTGGGTGCCCAGGGCCTCGGCACCCACCTCGTGGTGCTGGCGGTAGCGGCCCGCCTGGGGGCGCTCGTAGCGGAACTTGGGGGTGAGGTACCAGACCTTCCACGGCGTGGGCGGGCGGTGCTCGATGTAGGCCCGCATGACGGGCGCGGTCCCCTCGGGGCGCAGGGCGACGCGGCGGCCGCCCTTGTCCTCGAAGTCGTACATCTCCTTGCGGACGATGTCGGTCGACCCGCCGAGGCGCTGGAACACGCCGATGTCCTCGAACATGGGCTGGACGATGAGGCCGAATCCGGCCCGCTGGGCGTGTCCGGCGAAGCGCGCCACCACCTCGGCATAGCGGGCCGAGTCGGGGGGCAGCACGTCGAACGTGCCAGGAGGGGCTTGGAACTGCTGCATGCGGGCCGGAGGCTAGCGGCGGGTGCAGAAGGGCGCGACCGCCGGAAGGCCCGCCTGACGCTTCGGCCATGTCGGCGTACGAGCTGGGTCGGCTGCGCCGTCACGGCCCGGCCCGGGATTGCCCGGTCGACGGTCAGGCCTGGGGGCCGCGTCCGGGGACGATGCGGTAGGCGTCGTACACGGAGTCGATGCGCTTCACCGACGCCAGCAGCGAGTCGAGGTGGGACGGGTCGGCCAGCTCGAAGTCGAACCGCATGGTGGAGACCCTGTCGTGCGCGGTGGAGGACGACGACGACAGGATGCTCACGTGGTGCTCGGACAGCGAGCGGGTCACGTCGGCCAGCAGGCGGGAGCGGTCGAGCGCCTTCACCTCGATCGACGCCACGAAGACGCCGGTGCGCTCCCGGTCCCACTCCACCTCGATGACCCGGTCGATGTGCCCGGTCACCAGCGACATGGCGTTGGCGCAGTCGGCCCGGTGCACGGACACCCCCCGGCCCCGGGTCACGAAGCCCACGATCTCGTCGCCGGGGACGGGCGTGCAACAGCGCGACAGCCGGACCATGACGTCGTCCAGGCCCTCGACGTGCACCCCGGCCGTGGACCGGCGGGTGGGGCGCCGGGGCTGGCGGACGGTGGCCGGGAGCTGCTCCTCGTGCTCCCCGCCCCGCAGCTCGCGGGCCACCCGCTGGGCCACCGACTTGGCCGACACGTGCCCGTCGCCGATGGCCGCGTGCAGCGCGTCGAGGTCGAGGTAGTTCATGGTCTCGGCCAGCTTCAGCAGCACCTGGCCCGAGGCGATCTTCTGGACAGGCAGGCCCTCCTTGCGCAGGGCCTTGGTGAGCTCGTCCCGCCCGTTCTCGATGGCGTCCTCCCGCCGCTCCCGGGAGAACCACTGGCGGATCTTGTTGCGGGCGCGGGGGGTGACCACGATCTTCAGCCAGTCGCGCGACGGGCCCGCGGACGGGACCTTGGATGTGAAGACCTCGACCGTCTCGCCGCTGCGGAGCTGGCTGTCGAGCGGGGCCAGGCGGCCGTTCACCCGGGCGCCGATGCAGCGGTGGCCGACGTCGGTGTGGATGGAGTAGGCGAAGTCGATGGGGGTGGCGCCCATGGGCATGGTCACCACGTCGCCCTTCGGCGTGAAGACGAAGACCTCGTCCTGTTCGAGGTCGAGCTTCAGCGTCTCCAGGAACTCGGCCGGGTTGGCCGTCTCGGACTGCCAGTCGACGATGCGCTGGAGCCAGGCCACGTCGGTGGGCGAGGCGTTCTCCTTGTAGCCCCAGTGGGCGGCGATGCCGAACTCGGCCCGCCGGTGCATCTCCCGGGTGCGGATCTGCACCTCGAGCGGCTTGCCCTGGGGCCCCACCACCGTGGTGTGCAACGACTGGTAGAGGTTGAACTTGGGCATGGCGATGTAGTCCTTGAACCGCCCTTGCACCGGCTTCCACGTGGCATGGATCGAGCCGAGCGCGGCGTAGCAGTCCTTCACCGAGTCGACCAGCAGCCGCATGCCGACGAGGTCGTAGATCTCGTCGAACTCCTTGCCCTTGATGACCATCTTCTCGTAGATGGACCACAGGTGCTTCGGCCTGCCGGTGACCTCGCCGTCGATGCGCAGCTCGGTGAGGCGGTCGCGCACCTGCTCCAGCACCTGGGCCAGGTAGATGTCGCGCTCGGGCGCCCGCTGGGCCACCATCTGCTCGATCTCGGCGTAGCGCTTGGGGTGAAGCGAGGCGAAGGCCAGGTCCTCCAACTGCCACTTAACCTCTTGGATGCCGAGGCGGTGGGCCAGCGGCGCATAGATGTCGAGCGTCTCTTGGGCCGTGCGCTTCTGCTTCCACTCCGGCATGGCCGCGATGGTCCGCATGTTGTGCAGGCGGTCGGCCAGCTTGATGATCAGGACCCGCCAGTCCTTGGCCATCGCCACCAGCATCTTGCGCATCGACGCGGCCTGCTGGGCCTCCTTCGAGTCGAAGCGCACCCGGTCGAGCTTGGTGACGCCGTCGACGATGGCCGACACGGTGTCGCCGAAGTCCTCGGCCAGGTCGGCGACGGTGACGCCCGTGTCCTCCACCGCGTCGTGCAGCAGGGCGGCGGCGATGGTCACGTCGTCCAGGCCGAGGTCGGCCACGATGGTGGCCACCGCCACCGGATGGTGGATGTAGGCCTCGCCCGACTTGCGGGTCTGCTCCCGGTGGGCGGCCTCGGCCACCTCATAGGCCTTGACGATCAAGGCGGTGTCGCCCTTGGGATGGCGGCGGCGGTACGCGTTGAGCAGCGGCGTCACCACCTCGTCGGCAGGCGACACCTGGCGGCGGCCCCAGGGCAGGACGCGGCGCTCGGTGACGGCCATCTAGGTCGTCGCCCCCGCCCTCACTCGTACTCGATCAGGGAGACGTGCTCGTGGCCGGCCAGCTTGGACCGGCCGCCCAGGAACGCCAGCTCGATGACGAAGCCGAGGCCCGCCACCTCGCCCCCCAACTGCTCGACCAGCCGGACGGCCGCCGCCGCGGTGCCGCCGGTGGCCAGCACGTCGTCCACGATGAGCGCCCGCTCCCCCGGCGCCACCGCGTCCTTGTGGACCTCCAGCAGGTCGGTGCCGTACTCCAGCACGTACTCCTGCTTCTCCACCTCCCACGGCAGCTTCCCGCCCTTGCGCACGGGCACGAACCCGCACCCGAACCGGTAGGCCACGGGGGCGGCGATGATGAAGCCGCGGGCCTCGATGCCGAGGACCTTGTCGATGCGCTGTCCCGAGAAGTGGTCGGCCAGGGCGTCGACGGTGAAGCGGAAGGCGTCGACGTCGGCCAACAGGGGCGTGATGTCCTTGAACACGACGCCGGGCTGCGGGAAGTCCGGGATGTCCCGGATGTGCTCCTTCAGCCAGCCCGCACCTGTCATCAGTCCATCATCGCACGGGCTGTGTTGGAGGGCTGCCACCGGCGGCCGCACTGTTTGCTGTGTCGCCGGGCGGCTGCGCCGCTGTGGCGCCGGGGGCCGCTTGCACTGTCGCCGGGCCGCTGCTCGCCTCTGTCGCCGGGCCGCCTGCGCCGCGGTATCGCCGGCGGCTGCGCCGCTACCGGCGGCGGCCCTTCTTCCGAGGCCGGGGCGCGGGCCGTCCGCCCCCGGGACGGTTGCCCGACGGCCGTGACGCGGTACTGCTGGTCCCGCCGCCTGCCGCGGCCCGGGCGGGGGCCTGGTCCCGGGGCTCGCCGCCCAGCGAGCCCATCCCGGCGGCCGCCGCGGCCGCGGGCGTGAGCGGGCCCGCCGACCCGCCGCCCCGGGCCACGATCCGCTGGCGGATGGAGGCGTAGCGCGGCTCGCGCTCTTTGAGCACGGCCAGCATGGGCGAGGCGATGAAGATCGAGGAGTAGGCGCCGGTGAGCAGGCCGATGGTGAGGGCCAGGCCGAAGTCCTCGAGCGAGGTGGCGCCCAGGATGTAGGCGCCCAGGATCAGCACCGAGAGCACAGGCATGATGGCCACCAGCGAGGTGTTCAGCGAGCGCATGAGCACCTGGTTCATGGACAGGTTCACGGTGTCGCCGTAGGTCATGCGGCCTGACGCGGCCAGGCCGCGCGTGTTCTCCTCGACCTTGTCGAACACGACGATGGTGTCGTAGATCGAGTAGCCCAAGATGGTGAGGAAGGCGATGACCGTGGCGGGCGACACCGAGAAGCCCGACAGCGAGTAGATCCCGACGGTCACCAGGATGTCGTGGAGCACTGCGACCAGGGCGGCCGCCGCCATCTTCCACTCGAAGCGCAGCGAGATGTAGGCCGCGATGGCGAGGAAGAAGAACACGAGGGCCCGCTCGGCCTTGCGGGTGATGTCCTGGCCCCACGACGGGCCGACGGTGTTGAGGCTCACGTCCTCGGTCTTGATCCCCGCCACCTTGGCCAGGCGGTTGGTGATGTCCTCGCACTCCTTGGCCTTCGACTCGTCGCTGCACTTCAAGTCGTGCTGCACCCGCACCACCCGGCTGTCCCCGGTGCCGATGACCTGGATGCGCGCCTCGGCCAGTCCGACGGGGCGGACGGCGTCCCTCGCCTTGGCCACGCTCATGCTCTTGGAGGGGACGTCCCAGGACGTGCCGCCCTTGAAGTCGATGCCCAGGTTCAGGTGCCGGGTGAACAGCGACCCGATCCCGAGGAGGATCACCACGGCCGACACGGCGAACCAGATGCGCTTGCGGCCCATGAAGTCGAAGGCCGTCTCGCCGTGGTACAGCCGGTACCAGATGCCGCGCTTCTTGACGCCCGCCGTGCCCGTGCCCGAGGTGGGGGAATCCGTGCTCACGACGTACCTCCGGCGGGGGCGGCGGCCAGGCCTCGGGCGACCCCGAAGAATCGGGCCTCGGTGAAGAAGCGGTTGCGGCCCAGGAGGATGACCATGGGCCGGGTGAAGAAGTAGGCGATGACCATGTCGAGCAGGGTCGACAGGCCGAGGAAGAAGGCGAACCCTCGCACCGACCCCACGGCCAGCAGGTAGAGGAGGGAGGCGCCGATCAGCGACACCAGGTCGGCGGCGATGATCGTGCGATAGGCCCGGGAGAAGCCCCGGTCGACCGACGACCTGATGGACTTGCCCGATCTGATCTCGTCTTTCAGGCGTTCGAAGTAGACGATGTAGGAGTCCACGGTGACGCCCACCGACACGATCATGCCGGTGGCTCCGGCCAGGCTGAGGGCCAGGCCGCTGGTCTGTCCGAGGAAGGCCACGATCGAGTAGATCAGCATCCCCGACACGAGGAGCCCGAGCAGCACCACGAACCCGAGGGCCCGGTAGTAGAGCACCATGTAGAGGAGCACGAGGGCGAGGCCGAAGAT
>DASYMT010000123.1:0-1879 GCA_036008925.1 Acidimicrobiales bacterium
CGGGCCTCGAGCAGCGACGGGATGGTGTGCTGGTCGCCACCGATCCACCCTGCGGTGCTCATGCCGAGAAGGCCCGGGTGACGAGGGTGTGGAGGTCATCGAGGGCGAAGCGCTCCGTCGGGTCGCCCGCGGCCCCGACGACGGCCGGGTCCATCTGCTGGTAGGCGGCGACCAGGCCGCTGAACATGCGGCTGAGCACAGCTGGGTCCCCGTTGCAGACGTCGCCGTCGCGCTGGCCGCGGGCGAAGACGTCGGACTGCAGCTGCATCGCCTCGTCGAAGTTGGCCGAGACGGCCTCGTCGAAGGGGGCGCTCGCGTCGGAGCCGACCACGTGACCGGAGTGCCACAGGTAGAGGCGCCCGAAGCTGGGGTGGTCACGGAAGTACTGGACCTGGAACGTGACCACCTCGTGGAGGACCTGCAGGGCCGACCCTGGCGACTGCACGATCTCTCGCAGCACCGGCATGAACTCGTCACCCCGCCGCAGGTACACCTGGCCGATCAGGTCGTCCTTGTTGGCGAAGAACGAGTACACCGACCCCACCGAGAACCCGGCCAGCTCCGCCACCTCCCGCAGGGTGGTGTCGCGGGAGCCCTTCCGGCCCAGCACCTCCTCGGCCGCGTCGAGGAGCTGGGTGCGGCTCAGGTCCTGGCGGTGGGTGCGCCGCTGCTGCCGGCGGTTCGCTCCCGCATCCGGGGCCGTGGAGACGGTCACCGGGGCAGGAGCGGCGACGAGCGGTTCGAGGGCCACTCCGGCCGGTAGTAGCCCTTGAAGCGGAGGTCGCCGCCCCGGAGCTCGCGGATCGTGAGGAAGTCGCCCTTGTACCCGCGGTGGTCGTGCGGGGCGAAGGTGATGTACGTGGCCGGGCCCCCGTTGGTGCAGGGCATCCACTTGATCATCTCGAGGCCGGTCTTGACCTGGTCGGGGGTGGCGATCAGCGCGTTGGCGATGCCGTGGATCCCGGCCCGGGCCGTGTCGTAGGCGAGGGCCACCACGACGTTGCGGGAGATGCGGCCGAAGCGGGCGTGGAAGCGCTGCAGCATCGCCTCGTAGTTGGGGTTCTGGCCGTCCTCGCCGAGCTGGTCCACGCCGTGCCAGCCCTCGAGGGCCTCGGCCCACGCGTTGGAGTTCGAATAGAACATGAACGCGGTGCCCATGATGCGGGGCGGGTCCCAGTCGAGGGCCTCGAAGGCGCGGGCGAAGTGGAACGTCGAGTACCCGTAGCCCTCGTAGACGATGGCCTGGACGCCCTGCTCCCGCATCGTGGCCAGGTGCTTCTCGAGGTCGCGGGGGTTGGGCCCGAGCGACACCTCCTTGGCGATGTCGAGGCCGACGTTCTGCGCGGCCCGGCGGAAGTAGTCCGCGTAGTCCGTGCCCGACGAGCCCCGCTCCCAGAAGAAGCCGACCTTCTCGTGGCCCTCCTGGAAGCACCAGTTGGCGCACATGGTGGACTCGGCCGGGATGTCGCCGTTGGCGACGGTGAAGCAGTAGTCGCCGTAGAACCGCACCGCGCCGGTCCAGCCGATGCAGGCCACGCCGGTGGCATTGATGGTCTCGCGCAGGTTCACCGAGTTGTCCGAGATCATCGGGCCGAGCACGACCACGCAGCCCTCGTCGACGAGCTTCTGGTAGCCCTTGCGCACGTTCAGGTAGTTCTCGCGGGGCAGGCCGCGGGCGTCGACGGTGATGATCTGGACCGGCCGGTCGTAGACGCCCTCGTTGAGGGCGTCCTCGATGGCGAGGATGGTGGCGTCGATCCAGTCGGCCAGCAGCTGGCCGATGTCCATGTCGACGAGGATCCCGATCTTCACCGGTTCGATGGGATCGCCCTGGGTGGCCAGCCCGTGGGTCGGCGGGTACACGACGATCGACTCCACC
>DASYMT010000124.1:0-4896 GCA_036008925.1 Acidimicrobiales bacterium
TGAACAAGCTGTCGCAGTCGCCCAACCAGGACGGCGTGACCGACCCGGCCAACACCACGCCGACGTTCACCTTCGACAGCGGCAAGAAGCTCTACAAGTACAACTGGAAGACCGACAAGAACATGAGCGGCTACTGGTGGAGGGTCGGCGTCATGCTCGACGACGGCACGATCCACACGGTGATCATCGGCCTGAAGTGACGTGAATCCTGCTGCTCCAGTGCTCCCGGCCCGGGAGGTAGTCGACTACCTCCCACGCGTCCTTTTGCGGCGGGCCGGGGGCGAGGAGCGGGTGTGGGACGAGCAGGGCACGATGGTGTTCGCCGACGTGTCCGGCTTCACCAAGCTGTCCGAGCGCCTGGCCCGCAAGGGCAAGGCCGGGGCCGAGGAGCTGGTTGGCGCCATCTCGGGCGTCTTCACCCACCTCCTCACCGAGTCGGGCTCCTATGGGGGCGACGTCCTCAAGTTCGGGGGCGACGCCCTCCTCATCTTCTTCAACGGCCCCGGCCACCTGGAGCGGGCGGCCCGGGCGTCGCACGGGATGCGCCGGGTACTCCGGCAGGTCGGCCGCATCCACACCTCGTCAGGCGACGTGACCCTGCGCATGTCCCAGGGCGTGCACACCGGCCGGTTCCACTTCTTCCTCGTGGGCGGCGCGCACCAGGAGCTGGTGGTGGCCGGGCCCGCGGCCACCGAGACGGTGGAGATGGAGTCGGCCGCCGACGCGGGCGAGATCCTGTTGTCGCCCGCCGCGGCCGCGGGCCTCGACCCCCGGTCGGTGGGGGAGGAGAAGGCGGGAGGCAGGCTGCTGGCCGCCGCCCCCAAGGCCGAGGCCAGCGGGCTCGACGACCTCGACCTGTCGCACGCGGGCGACCTGGAGCGTTACGTCCCTCTGGCCCTGCGGGGCAGGCTGGCCACGGTGATGGACGAGTCCGAGCATCGCCAGGTGGCGGTGTCGTTCATGCACTTCTTCGGCCTGGACGACCTGCTGGAGTCGGCCGGGCCGCAGGAGGTCCACCGCAGGCTCGACGGGCTGACTGCGGCGGTGGTGGAGGCCATGGCCGAGTTCGGCTGCACGGTCATCTGCACGGACATCGGCCCCGACGGCGGCAAGTTCATGCTGGCCGCGGGCGCGCCGGAGGCGTACGAGGACAGCGAGGAGCGCATGCTCCGGGCCGTCCTCCAGGTGCTCGACAGGGAGTACGGGCTGAAGGTGCGGGCCGGGGTCAACCGGGGCCACGCCTATGCCGGGGCGGTGGGCGCCCCCTTCCGCTTCACCTACTCCACCATGGGCGACGCGGTGAACCTGGCCGCCCGGGTGATGGGCAAGGCCGAGCCCGGCCAACTGCTGGGCACCGCCGCGGTGGTGGAGCGCTGCCCGGGCCGGTTCGAGACCGAGCCCCTGGCCCCCTTCATGGTCAAGGGCAAGAGCCAGCCCGTGCGGGCGTTCGTGGTGAAGAGGGCGGTGCGGGCCGGGCGCCGGCGGGTGCTGGGCGACCAGCCCTTCGTGGGCCGGACCGCGGAGCTGGCCGTGTTCGACACGGCGGTGGCAGGCGTGGCCGAAGGGCACGGCTCGGTGGTGGAGCTGGTGGGCGAGGCGGGCATCGGCAAGTCCCGACTGGTGGGCGAGCTGATCAGCCGGGCCGCGGCCAACGGCCTGCGCCGGGTGACCATCGAGTGCGAGCAGTACGAGTCCAACACGCCGTACTTCGCCGCCCGCCTCTTGATCCGGGCCGCCCTCGGCATCTCGCAGGACGACGATGCGGAGGCCGCGGGCGAGGCCCTCATCGACCGGCTGGAGAAGCTCGCGCCCGACCTGCTGCCGTGGGCCCCGCTGCTGGGCATGGCCATCGACGGGTCGGTGCCGACCACCCCCGAAGTGCAGGAGCTGGCCCCCCAGTTCTGGCGGGCCCGGCTCAACGAGGCGGCCGAGCAGCTCTTCACCGCCATCGTGGACGAGCCCGCCCTGCTGGTGGTGGAGGACGCCTTCTGGATGGACGAGGCCTCGGCCGAGCTGCTGGCCCGCCTGGCCGCGGTGGTGGCCGACCGGCCCTGGCTGGTGTGCGTGAGCCGCAGGCCCGTCGCGGCCGGGCTGCACGCGGGCATGGGGTACGAGGCGCGCGTGCTCGACCTCGGGCCGCTGGGCGAGTCCGACGCGGCCGCCCTGGTGTCGCTGGCCACCGACACGGTGAGCATCCCGCCCCACTTCGCCCAGCGCCTGGTGGAGCGCTCGGCGGGCAACCCGCTGTTCCTCCTGGAGCTGGTGGCGGCGGCCGGCGTGAACGCCGACCTCGACGCCCTGCCCGACAGCGTGGAGGCCATCGTGTCGTCTCGCCTCGACCGGCTGGCCCCGGCCGACCGCAAGCTCCTGCGCTACGCCAGCGTGCTCGGCGCCCGCTTCGACGGCGGCCTGGTCCGCGGCGCCCTCACCCCCCTGGTGCCGGAGGCGGCCGACGGCTCGGCCTGGTCGCGCCTGGCCGAGTTCGTGGCCGTGGACGCCGACGACGACGTCTACCGGTTCCGCAACGACCTGTTCCGGCGGGTGGCCTATGAAGCCCTGCCCTTCTCCCGAAGGCGGGAGGTGCACGGCCGGGTGGGCGAGGTGCTCGAGCGGGCCTCACAGGACGAGGTCGACCTGCTGTCGCTGCACTTCCACCATGCGGGCAGGCACGCCGAGTCGTGGCGGTACTCGGTGGCCGCGGGCGACCATGCCCGTGGCGTGTACGCCAACGTGGAGGCGGCCGAGTTCTACCGCCGGGGCCTGGAGGCGGCCCGGGCCCTGCCCGAGGTCGAGTCGGGCGATGTGTCGCGCGTCTCGGAGGCGCTGGGCGACGTGTGCGAGGTGGCCGCCCTGTACGACCAGGCTGCGGCCGCCTACCGCACGGTCCGTCGACTGGCGGCCACCGACCTGTCGACCGCGGCGCGGGTCATGGTCAAGGAGGGCAAGCTGCGCGAGCGGACCGGCCGCTACGCCGACGCGGTGCGGTGGTACGGGCGGGCGCTCAAGGCCAGCGAGGCGCTGGAGGGCGGCGTGCGGGCTGCGGTCCGGGCCCGGCTGTCGGTGGGCTACGCCGCGGCCCGGTACCGGCAGGGGAAGCTCCTCGAATGCGTGAAGTGGGCCAAGGCGGCCGTGCCCGACGCCGAGGCCGCGGGGGAGCAGTCGACCCTGGCCCACGCCTACTTCCTGCTCGACGCGGCCCTGACCGACATGGGCAGCGCCGAGTGCGAGGCCTACCGGGGACTGGCCCTGCCCATCTACGAGCAGATCGGCGACCTGCTGGGCCAGGCCAACGTGCTCAACAACCTGGGCATCGACGCGTACTACGAGGGCGAGTGGGACGCCGCGCTCGAGCTGTACGAGCGCAGCCGGGTGGCCCGGGAGCGGGCGGGCGACGTGGTGGGCGCGGCCACGGCGGCCAACAACATCGGCGAGATCCTCTCGGACCAGGGCCACCTGACCCAGGCCGAGGCCCTGTTCCGCCAGGCCCGACAGGTGTTCCGCAACGCCAACTACCCGGTGGGGGTGGCGCTGGCCACCAGCAACCTGGGGCGGGCGGCGGGCCGGGCGGGCCGGGCCGAGGAGGCCATCGAGCTGCTGACTGCGGCCCTCGACCGGTTCAAGGCCATCCGGGCCGACTCGTTCGTGGTCGAGTCGCAGGCCCGCATGGCCGAGCTGCTGGTGACGGCCGAGCGGTTCTCGCAGGGGCTGTCCCTGACCGGCGCCATCAAGGGCCGGGCCGCCGATGCGGGGTCGGCCGTGATGGCCATGGTCCTGCGCACCGAGGGGATGGCGTACGTCGGGCTCGGACAGTCGGACCAGGCCCGGGAGGCGTTGGAGGAGAGCCTGCAAGTGGGGCGGGCGTCGATGGTGGCGTTCGAGGTGGGGCTCACACTGCGGGCGCTGGCGGGCGTGCTGCGGGCGAGTGGGCGGGAGGTGCAGGCCGCGTCGCTTGAGGCGGAGGCGGCAGAGATCCTGACCCGGCTGGGCGTAGGCGCCCGGCGCGGGCTTGTGACCGAGGGGGTTTGATGGGCTTGATCGACGATGCCGACGCGGTGATGGCCGAGGCCGAGCGGCTGCGGGAGGCCGACGCGTACAAGAGCGCCATCGAGCGGTACCAGCAGTTGCTGGCCGCGGGCGTGGACAACCCGGACGTGCAGTTCGGCCTGGGCCAGTGCTACGGCAAGAGCTACGACTTCGACGCCGCTCTGGTGCATCTGCGGGCCGCCTTCGAGGGCGCCCCCGGCCGGGTGAAGGGGGCGAACTACTACGCCTACATCCTCGAGCGCAACGGCCTGTTCGACGAGGCCGACCGGTGGTACTCGGTGGCGGTCGCCCACCCGGTGGGCGGGCCCGAGGACTTGTGGACCCTGTCGCACCGGTGCTGGTTCCTGGAGAAGGCGGGCCGCACCGACGAGGCGGTGGCCGCCTACAAGGAGTTCCTGGAGGCCAACCCCGCGTATACGTGGGCGGTCAAGCGCTACGCGCTGCTGTTGCTGCGCATGGGCTGTGGCGACGACGCCGAGGCGCTGGTGCGCGCCGCGGTGGAGCGCATGCCCGCCAGCCCCTTCCCCAAGCTGAACCTGCTGGAGTTCCTGCTCCTGTCGGGGCGGCCGGGCTACGAGGACGCGATGGCTGCGTTGGGCGACCGGGACGGGCTGGGCCTGCCCGTGCAGGTCACGGCCGACCTGTTCGAATACTGGCGGGCGCCGTCGCCGGAGGCCGCGGCGGGCCTGGAGGCCAAGGCCGCGCTGCTGCCCGAGTCGGTGCACCGCGACTTCGACGACCTGACCGAGGGCTTGGCCGCCCGCGGCGGCGACGTCAAGGAGTGGGCCCGCCTCCTCCAGCTCCTCCTGAAATAGCGCCGTCTGGAGGACATGGCGCGCCGTTTCGGCGCGG
>DASYMT010000125.1:0-4688 GCA_036008925.1 Acidimicrobiales bacterium
GCACATGGGGGGCGGCCCGTCGAACTTCTGGCGCTTCTCGCTCGACCCGTCGGCCGCCGGACACTCGACAGGCATTACGACTCCTTGATCTCGATGGTCTTGATGGTCACCTTGTGGTTCGGCCTGCCCCCCAGGCAGCCCTGATCGGCGGGCGGGCAGGCCTCGTACAGGGCGCCGATCTTCTTGAACACGGCCAGGCCGTCCCCGCTCACCTTGCCGAAGGTGACGTAGGTGCCCTGCCCGTTCAGGGCTGCGGCCTTGGGCCCGTAGACGAGGAAGTACTGCGCGGCCCCGCTGTCCGGGCCCTGGCTGCGGGCCATGACCACGTCGCCCTCGCTGTACTGGAACCCGGTGCCCTCGTCCTTGATGGTGTAGCCGGGGCCCGGGTCGCTGATCGTCTCGGTGTGGGGCGAGCCGCTCTGGAGGATCTCGATCGAGTTGTCGATCCGGGTGATGGTCGTGTTGTCGTAGTAGTGGTACCGGGACAGGAACACGAAGTTGTTGGCCGTGCCCGGCGTCTTCTTGGTGTCGAGGACGATGTCGTAGTCGCCCTCGGTGGTGGAGACGTGGGCCGTGTAGGTCTTGGCCGGGTCGATGCACATCTTGGGCGCGCCGGTGAACTTCAGGGACCGGGGCGAGCTGCCGTCGGCCTTCGGGCAGTTGGGAGCGACTGCCTTGGTGCCCTTCACCGTGGTCGACGAGCCGTTCGCGGCGACGTTCGACTTCTTGTCGTCCTTGGTGATCTGGGACACCGCGAACAGCACCAAGAGGACCACGGCGGCGAGCACGCCCGTCGAGATCATCCGGTTCCGTCGGCGCCGACGGGCCTGGGCCATTCGGATCTGCTCCTGGCGGAACTGCCGTCCTGCCTTCTGGCGCTGTCGTTTCTCCTGTGGCACGGGCCGCAAAGCTACTGGGTACAGGCACTACCTTGTCGTCGTGGCCCTGCTCGTGCAGAAGTTCGGTGGCACGTCCGTGGCGGACGCCGAGCGGATTCGCGCCGTCGCCGACCATGTGGCCCGCACTCGCAGACAGGGTCACGAGGTCGTGGTGGTGGTCAGCGCCATGGGCAAGGAGACCGACGAGCTCATCCATCTGGCGGGCCAGGTCAGCAACACCCGGCCCGGCCGGGAGATGGACATGCTCCTCACCGCGGGCGAGCGCAAGGCCATGGCCCTTTTGTGCATGGCCCTGCACGACCTGGGCGTCCCGGCCGACTCGTTCACCGGCAGCCAGGCCGGGATCATCACCGACACCTTCCACGAGCGGGCCAAGATCCTGGAGATCAAGGCCGACCGGCTGCGCGAGTGCCTGAGCGGCGGCAAGGTCCCGGTGGTGGCGGGCTTCCAGGGCATGTCCACCGACCGCAACATCACCACCCTCGGACGGGGCGGGTCTGACACCACCGCCGTGGCCCTGGCCGCCGCCCTCAAGGCCGACGCCATGGAGAAGTACAGCGACGTGCCCGGCGTCTTCACCGCCGACCCCCGGCTGGTGCCCTCGGCCCGCAGGCTGAGCCACGTCAACTACGACGAGATGCTTGAGATCGCGGCCACCGGGAGCGGCGTGCTCGCCTTCCGGGCCGTGGAGTTCGCCCGCAACCACCACGTGCCCATGCACGTCCGCTCCAGCTTCACCTGGGAGCCGGGCACCTGGGTCAGGGAGGAGGATCCCACCATGGAGCAGCCGATCATCTCGGCCGTCACCCACGACACGTCCGAGGCCAAGGTCACCGTGGCCCACGTGCCCGACAAGCCCGGCGTGGCCGCCCGCCTGTTCCGGTCGCTGGCCGACCAGAGCGTGAACCTCGACATGATCGTGCAGAACGTGTCGCTCTCCGGCACCACCGACATCTCCTTCACGGTGCCCAAGTCCGACCTCGACGCCGCCCTCGAGGTGTGCCGCAGCCACGCGGCCGAGATCGGCGCCAACGACGTGCTCAGCGACGCCGACATCGCCAAGGTCTCGCTGGTCGGGGCGGGCATGAAGACCAACCCGGGCGTGGGCGCCCGCATGTTCGAGACGCTGGCCGACGCCGGGATCAACATCGAGATGATCTCGACCTCGCCCATCCGCATCACCTGCGTGGTGGCGGCGGGCGAGGTGGAGCGGGCCGTCCAGGAGCTGCACCGGGCCTTCGAGCTCGAGGGGTGACCCGCAGGCGGCTGCTGGCGGCCGTCGCCTTGGCCGTGGTGGGCTGGCTCGGCCTCTGCGGGATGCTCCTGCTGGGGGCCAAGTCCGACGCCTCCCGCGGCCTCGCCGCGGTCAACGCGGCCAAGAAGCTCACCGCCCCCGACGACCTGCTGGCCGGGGCGCCCGTGCGCCCTCTGGGCGCGGCCCGCTCCGCCTTCCGGTCCGCCCACCGCCGCCTGTCGCACCCCCTGCTGGCCCCGCTGAAGGCCGTGCCGGTGGCGGGCCGCCAGCTCCGGGCGGCCGAGGCCATGGCCGGGGCCGCCTCCCAGGTGGCCGACGTGGGCGCCGACTCGGTGGACGAGGCCAGGGCCGCCCTGCAACTGCCCCACGGCAACGGGGCCGAGCGCATCGCCCTGCTGCGCCGCCTGCACGACGTGGCCGCCCGGGCCTCGTCCCGCCTCGACCCCATTCGCCTCGGCCCGTCAAAGGCCCTGATCGGCCCCATCTCCGAGCGACGGGCCGAGCTGGACGACAAGCTCGGCTCCATCCGCCGAGGCCTGCGCGACGGGGCGGTGGCCTCGGCCGGGCTGGCCGACCTGCTGGGCGGGCCCCGGCGCTATCTGGTGCTGGCCGCCAACAACGCCGAGATGCGGGCCGGGTCCGGCGAGTTCCTGAGCGCGGGCGAGCTGACCATCAACAACGGCGAGCTGACTCTGGGGCCGCTGCGCTGGACCGGCGCCATCAAGGTCCCTGACGAGGTGGCCCCGCCCATCGGCGACGCCGACTTCGCGGCCCGCTGGGGCTTCCTCAACCCGCACCACGAATGGCGCAACCTGGGCGCGTCGCCCCGCTTCCCGGCCAGCGCCCAGTTGGCCGCCCGCATGTGGCCCGCCATCGGCGGCGCCCAGGTCGACGGCGTGCTGGCCCTCGACCCTGTTGCCCTCCAGGCCCTGCTCAAGGCCACCGGGCCGGTCGAGGTGGGCGGCCGCTCGATCAACGCCGACAACGTGGTGGGCCTGCTGCTGCACGAGCAGTACGCGGGGCTGTCGGCCGGCGGCGGGGCCTTCGACGTGGCTCAGGCGGCCCGGCGCGAGGAGCTGGGCCAGATTGCCCGCTCCGTCATCGAGCGGTTGAGCACCGGCCCGTTCGAGGTGGGGGCGCTGGCGGGCGCCCTGGCCGACGCGGCCCGGGGCCGGCACCTCCTGGCCTGGTCGTCCAAGCCCGGGGACCAGGCCGCGTGGGAGGGGAGCGGGATCGACGGGTCGTTGTCCCGCGACTCGCTCATGGTGGGCCTGCTCAACCGGGGCGGCAACAAGCTCGACTGGTTCACGCCGGTCACCGCCGACCTGAAGGTGGCGAAGGACGGCCGGTCGACGCTGACCGTCACCATGAAGAACAACACGCCTGCGGGTCAGAACGTCTACGTGGAGGGGCCGTATCCGGGCAGCGGCGCGGCCGGGGGCGACTACATCGGCATCCTCAGCGTGGTGCTCCCCATCTTCGCGGCCGACGCCCAGATCGAGGGGTTCGACCGCTACGCGGCGGCGGGCCCCGACGGGCCTGCCCAGGTGGCCGCAGTCGGCCCGGTCACGGTCAAGCGCGGGGAGACGACGACCGTCACCGTGCGGTTCCGCATGGCCCACAAGGGGTCGCTGACCATCGAGCCCTCGGCCCGGGTGCCCGCCATCAAGTGGACGGTGAACGGGCGGGTCCTCTACGACGACCAGCCCCAGAAGGTGACGTGGGGTTGAAGGTCCTCCACGTGGCCCAGTCCAGCGAGTACGGGCTGGGCCGCTATCTGGCCGACCTGCTGCACGACCAGGCCGCCGCGGGCTGGCACGTCGCCATGGCGGGCGACCCGGCCAGCGCATTGCGGGGGATGGTCGACGTGCCCTGGCTGCCGTGGTCGGCGTCGCGGGACCCGGGCCCGTCGGTGGCGGGGGAGGTGCGGGCCCTGCGGGGGCTGATCCACTCGGTGGACCCCGACGTGGTCCACCTGCACTCGTCCAAGGCGGGGCTGGCCGGGCGGCTGGCCCTGCGCCGGTCGCGGCCGACCATCTTCCAGCCCCACGCTTGGTCGTTCTTCGCCGTGCACGGGATGAAGCGCCAGGCCGCCCTGCTGTGGGAGCGGATGGGTGCCCGCTGGGCCGACGTCGTCGTGTGCGGCAGCGAGGGCGAGCGGGCCGCGGGGGAGCGGGCGGGCATCCGGCACCGGGTCTGGCGGGTGGTGCCCAACGCGGTGGACACCGACCGCTTCGCGCCGGGGGACCGGGACGCGGCCCGCTCGGCCCTCGGACTCGGATCGGCCGCGGGCGGGGGGCCGTTGGTGGTGTGCGCGGGGCGGTTGGCCGTGGGGCAGAAGGGCCAGGACCTGTTGCTGGCGGCCTGGCCCGCGGTGGCCGACGCCGTGCCGGGCGTGCGGCTGGTGTTGGTGGGCGACGGCCCCGACCGGGCCAGGTTGGAGGATCTGGCCGCGGGGATGGCGGTGTCGTTCGCGGGCTCGTCGGACGACATGCCGTCGTGGTTCCGGGCCGCCGACCTGGCCGTGCAGCCGT
>DASYMT010000126.1:0-2775 GCA_036008925.1 Acidimicrobiales bacterium
ATCGTCTTGGACGAGGGCGACGAGTCGCTGGTCGACAGCGTGATGGCGGTGGTGGCCGAGGAGTGCCGGGGCGGGCGCCGCGAGGACGACGCCCTGGTGGGCCGGTGGCTGTCGCACCGCAACGACGTGTCGGCCCTGGAGGCGGCCATCCGCCAGGACATCGTGGTCGACACGTGCGAGATCGCCGCGCCGTGGTCGGCCTTGGGGCGGATCTACCGCGAGGCCATCGACGCGGTGAAGGCGGTCGACGGGGCGTGGGTGGTCTCGGCCCACCAGTCCCATGCGTACGTGGACGGGGCCTGCCTCTACTTCACCTTCGCGGGCCAGCGGGCCGACGGCGACGCCTTCTACCGCGACGCGTGGGACGCGGTCACCCGGGTCGTGCTGGGCGCGGGCGGCGCGCTGAGCCACCACCACGGGGTGGGGCTGAACCGGGCCCGGTTCATGCGCGAGGCGCTGGGCGAGGGCCTCGACGTTCTGGCGTCGGTGAAGGCCGCGCTCGACCCGGCGGGCGTGCTCAACCCGGGCAAGCTGGGGCTGCCGTCCCCCTTCGGCCCGACGCCGTGGCCATAGACCGCCCCGCCCTGGACTGGCGGGCGGCGGCGAGCGGGGCGGTGCTGACGTTGGCCGTGGCCCTGCCCCCGGCCCTGCTGGTGCGCATCCTCAAGAGCGACGACTTGGAGGGCCGCGAGTCCAACCTCTGGATCGTGACCGTGCTGGCCATCTTCGCGGGCTTCGCGTTGGGCGGGCACCTCGCCGCCCGTCGCCGGCCCCGGGCCGCGCTCCAGCACGCGGCGGCCGCGTCAGGGCTGGCGTTCCTGGGGCTGGCCGTCTACTCGGTCGTGCGCCACGCGGTGGCGGGCGACGGGGTGACGCCCGAACTGGTCGTGCAGTTGCTGCTAGTGGGGACCATCACCGTGTCGATCGGGATCCTCGGGGGGTACGTGGCCACCCGGCGGTCGGATGGCTCGGGGTCGGGCGGGGGGGCGGACCGCGGGTCGGGCGGGGGTGCGGACTTGGGATCTGGCGGGGGCGCGGACTTGGGATCTGGCGGGGGTGCGGACCCGGGGTCGGGCGGGCCGTCGTGAGCGTGCTGGTGGTCGACGTGGGCACCAGCGGGGTCCGGGCCGCCATCGTGCGCCCCGACGCCGCGGTCGAGCACGTGTCCTACCGGGAGGTGCTGCCGTCGTCGCCCGCCCCGTCGTTCGTGGAGTTCGACGGGGCCCAGATGGCATCCGCCGTCCTGGAGGTGGCCGCCGCCGCGCTGGCCGCGGGCGGGCCGGTGTCGGCCGTGGGGATCGCCAACCAGCGGGCGTCCACGCTGGTGTGGGACCGGGCCACCGGGGTCCCCATCGCCAACGGGATCGGGTGGCAGGACCTGCGCACGGTCGGCATGTGCCTGATGCTCCAGGCCCAGGGCGTGCGGCTGGCCCCCAACGCGTCCGCCACCAAGCTGGCCGCGCTGCTCGACATCTACGACCCGGGCCGGGACCGGGACCTGTGCTTCGGCACGGTGGACACCTGGGTGGCCTGGGTGCTGTCGTCGGGCACGGTCCATGTCACCGACGCCTCGAACGCGGCCGTCACCGGCCTGGTCTACGGCGACGCGTCGGGGTGGGCGCCGCACGTGCTCGACGCGTTGCGGGTGCCTGCGTCGGTGCTGCCCTCGATTGTCGACTCCTCGGGCGTAGTGGGCCAGGCGGTGGCGTTGCCGGGCGCGCCGCCCATCGCCGGGATCGCGGGCGACCAGCAGGCGTCGCTGGTGGGGCAGGGCTGCACCCGGCCGGGGCTGGCCAAGATCACGTTCGGGACGGGCGGGATGCTCGACCTGTGCGTGGGGCCGGACCGCCCGGCCTTCGACACCAGGGGCGAGGGGGGCTGCTTCCCCATCGTGGCCTGGCGCCGGGACGGGCGCGACACGTGGGGCATCGAGGCGGTCATGCTCTCGGCCGGGACGTGCGTGGAGTGGCTGCGCGATGACATGGGCCTGATCGACGACGCCGCCTCCTCGGCCTCGGTCGCGGCCGCCGTGGCCGACACGGGCGACGTCTGGTTCGTGCCTGCCCTGCTCGGGTTGGGCACGCCCGCCTGGGACTTCGGGGCCAGGGGCACGCTGTTGGGGCTGACCCGGGGGACGGGCCGGGCCGAGATCGTGCGGGCCGTGCTGGAGGGAGTGGCCCACCGGGGGGCAGACCTGGTCGAGGCGGCCGAGGCCGACGGCGGGGTCGCCATCGGCGCGCTGCGGGTGGACGGCGGGATGAGCGCCAACGAGGTCTTCGTCCAGGCCCTGGCCGACGCCGCGGGCCGCCCGGTCGAGGTGTCGCCTGTGCTGGAGGCCACCACCCTGGGCGCGGCCTACCTGGCGGGCATGGCCGTCGGCGTGTGGGCCGACGAGGACGAAATCGCCGAGTCCTGGAAGCCCAAGACGGTGGTTGAACCCTCGGGCCGCCGGGTGGACCGGGACCGGTGGCGCATGGCCGTCGACCGGGCCAAGCACACCGTCCCCGAGCTCAGCGCCCTCGACTTCTAGCTGTACTCGGTCACGAGGTCATCTCGTCGGCGGCCCGCCAAAGCGGAGACGCGGGCGCGCCGAGTCCCAGTGCCAACGACCGCGGCGTCGCGGGGCGGGTGCAGCCCGCCGGCCCGGCCGCGTCAGCCAACGGCGGCGGCGCTCGTTCGATGGCGGGACCGGTGCGGCCACAGGGGCGTCGAACGCCTCTGGGGCCACAGCCCTGTCTGCCTCCCAGGTGGTGCAGCGGCTGGCGGGCCTGTCGG
>DASYMT010000127.1:0-1843 GCA_036008925.1 Acidimicrobiales bacterium
CGGGTCGATCTTCACGCCCGGGCCCATGGTGGACGACAAAGTGACCGACCGGACGTAGCGGCCCTTGGCCGCCGCGGGCTTGGCCCGGGCCAGCTCGTCGAGCACGGCCCGCACGTTCTCCAGCAGCGCCTTGCGGTCGAAGCTGACCTTGCCCACGGGGACGTGGACGTTGCCGAACTTGTCCGTCCGGTACTCCACCCGGCCGCCCTTGAACTCGGTCACGGCCTTGCCCACGTCGGTGGTCACCGTGCCCGTCTTGGGGTTGGGCATGAGGCCGCGGGGACCGAGCACCCGGCCCAGCTTGCCCACCTGGCCCATGAGGTCAGGGGTGGAGATGGCCAGGTCGAAGTCGAGGAAGCCCTCGCTCACCTGGGCCACCAGGTCGTCGGCGCCCACGATGTCGGCCCCGGCCTGGCGGGCCTCCTCGGCCGCCGGGCCCGCCGCGAACACGGCCACCCGGACCGCCTTGCCCGTGCCCGAGGGCAGGGCGACCGTGCCGCGCACGATCTGGTCGGCCCGCCGGGGGTCGACCCCGAGTCGGGTGGACAGCTCGACCGTTTCGTCGAACTTGGCGGTGGACAGGGTCTTCACCAGGTCCACCGCCTCGGTGGGCCCGTGCAGGGCCTGGCGGTCGAACCGCTTGGCCGCGTCCTCGTACTTCTTTCCATGCTTCGGCATAGTGCCTCCCTCGCTGGTCTGCGCCCGGGGCGAGGTCGTCCCCGGTGCGGATGTGGCTGAACGTGTTGTGCGGCTAGTTGACGGTGATGCCCATGGAGCGGGCCGTGCCCGCCACCTGCAGCTTGGCCGCCTCGATGTCGTTGGCGTTGAGGTCCGGCATCTTGGTCTTGGCGATCTCCTCGAGCTGGGCCTGGGTGATGCTGCCCACCCCGGCCTTGCCCGGGGTCTGCGAGCCCTTGTCCACGCCCGCGGCCTGCCGCAGCAGCACCGGGGTGGGCGGGGTCTTGAGGATGAACGTGAACGAGCGATCCTCGTAGATCGTGATCTCGACCGGGATGACACTGCCCCGCTGGTTCTCGGTGGCCGCGTTGTACTGCTTGCAGAACTCCATGGTCTGCACGCCGTGCGGGCCGAGGGCGGTGCCCACCGGCGGTGCAGGCGTGGCCTGACCGGCGGGGAGCTGGATCTTCACGATTGCGGCGACGCGCTTCTTCGCCATAGGTCTTTTCCTTGTCCTTTGCTACAGCTTGGCGATCTGGTTGAACTCGAGCTCGACCGGGGTCTCCCGCCCGAAGATGTTGACGAGCACCTTGACCTTCAGGCGGTCCTCGTCGATCTCCGAGATGGTGCCCGAGAAGTCGGCGAACGGGCCTTCCTTGACCCGGACGCTCTCCCCCACCTGCCACTCGACCCGCGGGCGGGACTTCTTGGTGTGCTCGACGCCCTCGGGCTGCACGCCCAGGAACGTCTCCACGTCCTTGCGGGACAAGGGCGTGGGCTTGGCGCCGAGGCCGACGAAACCCGTCACCCCGGAGGTGTTGCGCACGACGAACCACGAGTCGTCGTCGAGCTCCATGCGCACGAGCAGGTAGCCAGGGAAGACCTTCTTCTGGACCACCACGCGCTTGTTGTTCTTGAGCTCGACCACGTCCTCCATGGGGATGACCACTTCGTAGATGCGGTCCTCCATGTTCATGGACTGGATGCGGCTCTCGAGGTTGGACTTCACCTTGTTCTCGTAGCCGGCGTAGGTGTGCACCACGAACCACTGGCCCGGGCGGTCGAACGGGCTCTCGAGGGGAACCGACTCCTCGTCCTCGTCGTCGTCCTGCTCGTCGAGCAGGTCCTCCTCGGAGACGGCCACGGGCTCGTCACCGTTGGTCGA
>DASYMT010000128.1:0-1881 GCA_036008925.1 Acidimicrobiales bacterium
GAGATGGTCGAGGACTTCGGCAAGGGTCTGTAGGTACGCTCCCCGCGTGCCGACCGATAACGCCGCCGCCTGGGACCGGCACGCCGCCGCCTACCAGGCGGGCGCCCAGCTCCCGACCGACGTGGCCCACTACGGGCCTGACATCGGCACCGAGGCCGACTTCCGGCTGCTCGGCGATCTGAAGGGCAAGCGGGTGTTGGAGCTTGGGTGCGGCGGCGCCCAGAGCTCCATCGCCTTCGCCAAGCAGGGGGCCACGGCCATCGGCATCGACTTCTCGGCCGAGATGCTGGCCTTCGCCAAGCGCCTGTGCGAGCGGGAGGAGGTCCGGGTCGAGCTGCGCCACGGCGACCTGGCCGACCTGGCCTTCCTGCGGGCCGACTCGATCGACCTGGCGTTCTCGGCCTACACGTTCGGGTACGTGGAGGACCTCAACCGGGTGTTCCGCCAGGTGCACCGGGTGCTGAAGGTGGGCGCGTCGCTGGTGTTCTCGCTCCCCCACCCGGCCTACGACATGATCGACGACGACTCGGTGCAGCCCATGATGGTGCGGCGCTCCTACTTCGACCGCTCGCCCATCGAGTACACCCACAACGGCATCGCCTTCACCGACTACCACCACACGTTCAGCGACCTGTTCACGTCGCTGGCCCGGGCCTCGTACAAGGTCGACACGGTCTTGGAGCCGGAGCCCCGGCCGGGCGGGCCCCGCAGCCAGTTCTGGCGGGACACGTTCCGCTACGTGCCCCGGACCCTCGTCATCCGAGCCCGCAAAGAGGGCAACTAGCTCGGCTCGTCTGCCACCCATGCCGCGTAGGCGTGGGCGAACAGGGCCGGCATCCCGCCCGTGTGGAGGAAGACAGTCGTGGTGTCGGGGCTGATGCGGCCCTCCCTGCTCGGGCTGGCGGCGACGAGGCCGGCCATGGCCTTGCCCGTGTAGACGGGGTCGAGCACCAGGCCTTCCAAGGTGCCGGCCAGGTCCAGGGCCTCGCGGCACTCGTCGGTGGGGGCGCCATAGCCCGCGCCGAAGCGGCCATGGTCGATCTGGACGGTGCCGGCCGGGACGGGGCGGTGTGCTTGTTGGGCCGCGGCCGCCGCTTTGGCGGGCACCTGCTCGTCGAGGTCGGGCCGGGTGCCCACGTCGACGCCCAGCACCTTGGCGTGGTCGCCCATCCCGGCCACCAGGCCCGCGTGGGTGCCGCCCGACCCGTCGGCCACCACCACGAGCTGCACGTCGGGGAGCTGAGCCATCAGCTCGTCGGCCCCTGCGACATAGCCGAGAGCGCCCACGATGGACGCCCCGCCGATGGGCATGCGATAGGGGGTGCGTCCCTCCTCGGCCCGCAGGCGCTCGCACTCCTCCTCGATGACCGCTTCGAGGGCGTAGTAGCCGAGGTCGCCCGCCCAGACGATGTCGGGGCGCAGGAGGAGGTCGAGCACCACGTTGCCCGTCGGGTGGGTGGGCGGCCTGCTGGAGAGGACGACGGTGCAGTGCAGGCCGAGCTTGTTGGCCGCCGCCGCGGTCATGCGCACGTGGTTGGACTGGCGCCCGCCGCCGGTGACGAGGGTGTCGGCCCCCTGGGCCACGGCGTCGGCGCAGAGGTAGGCGAGCTTGCGGGCCTTGTTTCCCCCGCCCGCCAGGCCGGTGCAGTCGTCCCGCTTGACCCACAGCGCGCCGGGCTCGAAGCCGAGGGCCGCGCCTAGGCGGTCCATGGGCTCGAGCGGGGTGGGAAGGTGGGCCAGGCCCGCCAGCGGTTGGAGGGGGGTCGGCGGGGTCGGCGGCGTCGGCGGGATCGGCGTCGGCATGGCCGGACGCTACCGCCGGCCGGTTCGTGGTCGGGGACGATGGCTGGCGGCGTGACGGTGCGGCCTCCGACGAGGCAC
>DASYMT010000129.1:0-24333 GCA_036008925.1 Acidimicrobiales bacterium
CAGGTCGTGGGCCCGATAGAGCAGCACGACGGCCTCGTCGACCCGGCCGAGCCCGGCCAGCAGCACCCCGAGGTACTGGAGGGTGGCCGCCACCTCCGGGTGGTCGGGGCCGTGCTCCCTCTCCTTGAGGAGGAGGGCCTGGCGGAAGCGGTGCTCGGCCTCGCTGCTGTCGCCCAGGGCTGCGGCCAGCCCGCCCAGCCGGTCCCACCAGCAGGCCTGGTCGGGTTGGCGCGACACGGCCTGGAGGAACAGGGCCTCGGCCTCCACCGTGCGGCCCGCCCCTTCGAGGAGGGCGGCCAGCACGGCCATGTCGGCCGCCTCGGCGGTGTGGTCGAGGACGCGGCGGGCGTGGGGGATGCCCACCTCGAAGCGGCCCCGCCGCAGTTCGAGGGCGGCCAGGTGGCGCTGGGCGTCGACGTCGTCGGGGGCGATGCCCAGGGCTCTGCGCCAGACCCGCTCGGCGTCGGTCAGCCTGCCCGCCTCCACATAGACGAGGCCGAGCCCGTCGAGCACCGAGGCCAGCACGTCGTCGTGGTGGCCCAGCTCGCGGTCGGCCAGCTCGATGGCCTGGAGGTAGGACAGCTCGGCCCGCTCCAAGGCGCCGGTGGCCCGGGACAGCCCGGCCCGCCGGCTGCGGGCCTGGACCCGCAGCCGGATCAAGGAGGGGTCGCGCTCGCGGGCGTAGTGCTCGAGCACGTCGTCGGCCTGGCGCAGGGCGGCCTCGGCGTCGGCGTGCATGGCCAGCTCCTCGTAGAGCGAGCCGAGGGTGAGCAGCACCCGGGCCACGTCGGGGTGGGTGGCGCCGCACTCCCGCTCGAGGATGGCGAGGGCGGTGCGGCACGGTTCGAGGGCGTCGGCAGGCCGCCCGTCGGAGTGGAGGAAGACGGCGCCCGCATGGAGGGCAAAGGCCTGGTCGACCGGATACACCGTCACCATGTCGATAGTCCGGGGGGTTTGTGCCCTCGTCTGTCGCGGCCGTGACACTCCCATGGTCAACCGGGCGACGGACCACCACCCCCTCCCTGCGTCTGGAGGACATAGCGCGCCGAATCGGCGCGCTATGTCCTCCAGAGTCGGGGTGGGGGCGGGGTTAGCGGGCCTTGCGGGCCAGGCGGTCGCCGTCCACCACCTTGATGCAGCCCCGCCGCACCTCCACCGCCCCCGCCTCCTCCAGCTCGCCCACCACCCGGTTGACGGTGGCGCGCGACGTGCCCGCCAGCGTGGCCACGTCCTCCTGGGTGAGGGCGATGTCGCCCCCGTCGTACACCGCGTCCAGCTCCAGCAGCCGCCGGGCCACCCGCACGTCGGCGGGCACGTACAGGGCGTCGAGCAAGTGCGACGTGAGCCTGCGCACCTGAGCGGCCAGCACGGCCGACAGGAACCGCTCGACCGTGGGGTGGGCCCGGCGCAGCTCCTCGAAGGCGTCGTGGTGCAGCACCAGCGTCTCCGACTTCTCCAGCGCCACGGCCGACGCCGTGCGCCGCCCCTGCCCGCCGTCCAAGAGCGCCAGCTCGCCCACCACGTCGCCCGGGCCGAGCACGGTCACGGTGGCGGTGTCGCCCAGCGGCGTGCCCACCCGGATGGCGATGCGGCCCGAGTCGATCAGGTGCAACGTGTCCCCCGGGTCCCCCTCGTGCCACAAAACCTCACGGCGGGCATAGCGCCGGCGCCGGGCCGCGGCCAGCACCCGCCGACGGTCCTCGTCCCCCAAAGCCTCGAGCAGCGGCCAGTCCCGCATCACCAAACGTTAACCGGGGGATAGCCAGGACATGCCAGGCCCTGCGGCGAATTCTGCACCTGCAATGAAAAACTCCACCCGGACCTTCCGGTCTCGGTGGGCAACGGCGATTGCGGTGCTCGTCCTGGCCGCCCTTTCGACTGTCCCCGCCTTGATCCCGCGCGCACTGGCCGACCCCGCGCTGGGCGGCTTCATGTCGTCCAACGTCCACTGGGTCGCCCACCTCCCGATCGACTCGCCCGGCGTGGGCGGCCGGGTCGTGCACGTGGGCGACCAGGTCCGCTTCTACGTCACCGGCGCCAAGGGCCTCACCATCTACGACGTGACCAACCCGGCTCAGCCCGCGGTCCTGGGCATCGCCGCGCTGCCCCACTTCGAGAACGAGGACGTGGCCGTGTCGGCCGACGGCAACTGGGTCTTCGTGGCCCACGACGCCAACTTCCAGCTCCTCGACAACGCCTACGCCTTCACCTACGTCATCGACGCCCGCAACGTGACGCTGCCGCTGCTGGCCTCGCGCATCCCCTACGGCACCCACATCGCCTCGTGCGCCGACGACGACTGCAACTACCTCTACGGCTCCGAGGGCTGGACCTTCGACCTGCGGGACAAGGCCAACCCGGTGCAGGTCGTCCCCGGCTGGGTGTCCTACCTCAACGGCCAGGGCGCGGCCCTGCGCACCAGCGCGCTGCACGACGTGAACCGCGACGACGCGGGCTACTTCATCACCGACTCCACCCCGCGGGTGATGTTCGACCCCCGCCCCGACGCGACCAAGCCCCGCCTGCTCGCCACCGGGCCCGTCCCCAAGGCCATGAACCTGGCCTACCAGCACAACAACCAGCGCATCCGGGCCGACGAGTGGCATCCCCGGCTGACGGCCGAGGACGACGCCGACCCCGCCCTGCGGCCGGGCGAGATCATGCTGTCCAACGGCGAGACCAACGAGAAGCCCCGCTGCGACGCGGGCGCCGGGCCGTTCGCCACGTGGAGCGTGCGGGACTGGGACCGGGGCACGCCCATGAAGCCGCTGGACGTGTTCCGGCCGGTCAGCGGGACCTACTCGGACGGCAACCCGGCCGTCAACGCGCTGGGCTGCTCGGGCCACTGGTTCACCTACCGCAACGGGCTGGTGGCCGCAGGCTGGTACGAGCACGGGACCCGCTTCCTCGACGTCGACCAGGCCACCGGCAAGATCACCGAGGTGGGGTACTTCCAGCCCGTCAACGGCTCGACCTCGGCCGCCCACTGGGTCAACGACGACTACGTCTACACGGTCGACTACTCGCGGGGCATCGACGTCCTCCACTTCGACCGGTCGGCTGCACCGGCGCCCCAGGTCTCGCTGAACGCCTCGTGGCTGCGGCCGGTGACCCAGGCCACGTCGGCCAACCAGGTGGCGGCGGCCGAGCGCTGGCACTGCAAGCTGGCCCAACAACGAGGGGCTACTGCGCCCTAGCCCTCCGGTAGGATCGGGGGCCTGATGGCCTCTTATCTCGACCGCTTCCTCCAGTCCGCAGGCGTCGACCCGGCCGTCCTGGCGGGCGTCGACGGGGCCGGGCTGGCCTTCGCCGCCGCCCTCGACCGGGTGGCCTCCGTGGACCCCGAGATCGCCACGTCCATCGTGCAGGAGCTCCAGGACCAGCGCCGCTACGTGAAGCTCATCGCCAGCGAGAACTTCGCCTCCCCCGAGGTACTGCTGGCCATGGGGAACTGGCTGTCGGACAAGTACGCCGAGGGCGCCCCCGGCCACCGCTTCTATGCGGGCTGCGAGAACGTGGACGACATCGAGCAGCGGGCGGCGGCGGTGGCGGCCAAGCTGTTCGGCAGCGACTACGCCTACGTGCAGCCCCACAGCGGGATCGACGCCAACCTGGTCGCCTTCTGGGCCATCCTCACCCAGCGGGTGGAGAAGCCGGCGCTCGAGCGGCTGGAGGCCAAGGACCTGCTGTCCCTGTCGGACGCGGACTGGGAGTCGCTGCGCCAGGAGCTGGGCAACCAGAAGATGATGGGCATGGCCCTCGACGCGGGCGGCCACCTCACCCACGGCTACCGGCCCAACATCTCGGGCAAGCTGTTCCGGCGCTGCTCGTACTCGGTCGACCCGGCCACCGGCCTCATCGACTACGACCAGGTGGCCGAGCAGGCCCGGGCCGAGCGGCCGCTGATCCTGGTGGCGGGCTACTCGGCCTATCCCCGCAAGATCAACTTCCGCATCTTCCGGGAGATCGCCGACGAGGTGGGCGCCACCCTGATGGTCGACATGGCCCACTTCGCAGGCCTGGTCGCGGGCAAGGTCTTCACCGGCGACTTCAACCCCGTGCCCCACGCCCATGTCACGACCACGACCACGCACAAGACGCTGCGGGGCCCCCGGGGCGGGATGGTGCTGTGCCAGTCCGAGTACACCTCGGCCGTGGAGCGGGGCTGCCCGCTGGTGCTGGGCGGGCCGCTGGCCCACGTGATGGCGGCCAAGGCGGTGGCCCTCGACGAGGCGTCCACCCCTGCCTTCGCCGACTATGCCAGGCGGGTGGTCGACAACGCCGCCGCGCTGGCCGAGGGCCTGGTGCGCCGGGGCGGCACGGTGGCCACCGGCGGGACCGACAACCACCTGCTGCTGCTCGACGTGCGGCCCTACGGGCTCACCGGGCGACAGGCCGAGTCGGCCCTGCGCACGGCGGGCATCACCTGCAACCGCAACGCCCTGCCCAACGACCCCAACGGCCCGTGGTACACCAGCGCCGTGCGACTGGGCACGCCCGCCACCACCACGCTGGGCATGGGCACGGGGGAGATGGACGAGCTGGCGGGCCTGGTCCACGAGACCCTCACGGTGACCGAGCCGTCGACCACCTCCAAGGGCCAGCCGTCGCTGGCCCAGTTCACGCTGGCCGACGACGTGGCCGCCTCCGTGCAGAAGCGGGCGGCCGACCTGCTGGCCGCCTTCCCGCTCTATCCGGGCATCGTCCTGTAGCCGGTGGCATTTGGCGGCTGGCCTGCGGAGGCAGTCGAGTTCTACGAGGGCCTGGAGGCCGACAACTCCAAGGCCTACTGGCAGGACAACAAGGGTGTCTACGACCGCTGCGTGCGCGGGCCGATGGACGAGCTGCTGGCCGAGCTGGCCCCCGAGTTCGGCCCGGCCAAGGTGTTCCGCCCGAACCGGGACGTGCGCTTCAGCGCCGACAAGTCGCCGTACAAGACGCACTGCGCCGCCCTGCTGGAGCGGGGTGGCTACGTGCAGCTCTCGTCGGCCGGCCTGGGCGTGGGCAACGGGTACTTCCACATGGCGGCCGACCAACTCGACCGCTTCCGACGGGCCGTGGCCCACGACGCCACCGGCCCGGCCTTGGAGCAGGTGCTGGCGTCGGTGCAGGCGGGCGGGGCCGAGTTGATTGCCCACGACGTGCTGAAGACTGCGCCCAAGAACTACGACCGCGACCACCCGCGGGTTGCGCTGTTGCGCCACAAGGGGCTGGCCGTGTGGCGGTCGTGGCCGCCCGCGGCGTGGCTCGGCACCAAGGGGGCCAAGGCCCGGGTGGCCGGGTTCCTCCACGCCTCCCAGCCGGTCAGCGCCTGGCTCGACGCCCACGTCGGCCCGTCCCGCTGACCGACCCAGTCCCCTGCGTGTTTCGGTGCAACGGTAGCGGCGGGAGGAATCGACCGGTACGCTGCGATTCGGTTGTCTCGGCCAGGGGGGAGCGGGATGCCAGGCGAGCGAACCGACATCGATATTGCGGACGCGGCAGATGCGGCGGACGAGGACTTCCTGCGCCAGGTGCCGCTCTTTGCCGACCTGTCTGACGCCCAGCGCTCCCGCGTCCTGGCCGCGGCGGAGACCGTGCAGATCCCCGCAGGCGGCTGGCTGTTCAAGGCGGGCGACCCGGGCGACGCCCTGTACGTGGTGCGCCACGGCCGTCTGGAGGTCGTGCGCGACGACGTCGTCATCCGCGTCCTGGGCGCGGGCGCGGCGTTGGGCGAGCTGGCGCTGTTGACCGAGGGCGATCGCAGCGCGTCGGTGCGGGCCCGTCGGGAGACCGAGGTGCTGAAGGTGGCGCGGGCGGAGTTCACCAGCCTGTTGACGGGCGACCCGGCCTTCGCCGTGGCCCTGACTCGCACGCTGGGCGACCAGCTCCAGCGCACGGCCGTGGCCGCCGCGCCCGCCACCCGCTCGGCCACGGTCATCACCGTGGTCGCCCTCCAGGCCCACATGCAGCTCGCCACCGCCCGGCTGGTCGACAAGCTGGCCGCCGCGCTGGCCCACGGAGCGGAGACCGTGCACCTCCTCCGGGGTAGCCACATCGACGTCGACCCCAACGAGTACGGCCGCATGCTCGACCGCTGCGAGGGCCAGTACGACCACGTGCTCCTGGCCGCCGACGACCCCGACGACGACAGCCCGTGGAACGACTTCTGCCTGCGCCAGGCCGACCGGGTGGTGGGCGTGGCCGACCCCGGCGCGGGCGGCCTGCCCGCGGGCCTGGCCGGACTCACCGGCGTCACCGACCTGGTGAGCGTGGCCCGGGTGGTGCGGGCCACGACCATCGGGCCGTGGCTGGAGGCCCTGCGGCCCGAGGCGCACCACCACGTCGACCCAGGGCAGGGGTTCGACAAGGGCGTCGAGCGACTGGGCCGGCGCTTGGCCGGACGGGCCGTGGGCGTGGTCCTGTCCGGCGGCGGCTCGCGGGGCATGGCCCACATCGGCGTGTTCGCGGCGCTGGAGGAGGCGGGCGTGGTGGTCGACCGCCTGGGCGGCACCAGCATGGGCTCGTTCGTGGCCGGGCTGGCGGGCCTCGGCCTGTCGCCCGCGGAGATGGTGGCCGTGTGCCGCGAGGAGTTGGTGGTCCGCAAGCCGTTCAACGACTACACGGTCCCGCGCCACTCGCTCATCAAGGCCCGCAAGGCCGAGGCCATGCTCATGCGGGTGTTCGGCGAGCGCCGCGTGGAGGAGCTGGAGCGGCCGTTCTTCGCGGTGAGCTCGGACCTGCTCAGCGGCGAGGAGGTCATCCACCGCCGGGGCCCGTTGGCGGTGGCGGTGGGCATCAGCATGTGCCTGCCCGGGCTGGTCCCGCCGGTGGTGGCCGGGGACCGCCTGCTGGTCGACGGGGGCGTGCTCAACAACCTGCCCGTGGACATCATGGCCGACAGCGGCGAGGGCCCGATCATCGCCGTCGACGTCATGCGCCGCCCGGCGCCGCAGGGCCCCAAGCCGGTCAAGGCCCGGGCCGCCCGCCGGGCCCGGCCGTCGCCCTTCGGCCTGTTCTCGCCCGACGACAACCTGCCCAGCCTGGTGGACATCCTGGCCCGGTCGACCGTGCTCGGGTCATGGCGACGGGCCGAGGCCAACCGGGCCAAGGCCGCGGTCATCATCACCCCCGAGCTGACGGACGTGGGCCTGCTGGAGTTCCGCCGCCTCGACGCCATCGTGGAGCGGGGCTATACCGCGGCCCAGGCCGCCATCGCCTCCCTCCCCGCCCTCTGGAGGACATAGCGCGCCGATTCCCCCGTCCGCCCCATGCTCTGGAGGACATAGCGCGCCGATTCCACGCGGCCCGTCCTCCAGACGGGGGAGAGGGCGGTTAGGAGTTGGCGGCGGCCTTCTCCACTTTCTCCTTGATGACCGCCATCTGGATGGGCGAGTTGGTGTTGATGTTGTTGGTCATCCACTCGTCGTCCACCGGCGCCTCGTCCTTCATGTGGAAGTCCTGGACCCACTTCATGCGGGTGCCGCCGTCCACGTCGGAGTAGGTCCACTCGATGTCCATGAACTCGAACGGGCCCGTCTCCACCCGGCGGGCCACCACCCGGCGGGCCGCCTTGTCGGGCGTGCGCTCGGACACCCAGCTCCACACCTTGCCGTTCTCGTCCGGGTGCATCGACAGCCGGAACGTGACCTTGCCTTCGGCGTCGTCGAGGATCTCGGCGCTGGCGTATTCGGTGAAGAGGTTGGGCCAGTTGGCCACGTCGTTGGTCATGTCCCACACGAGGTCGAACGGCGCGTCGATCACGACCTCGTTCTCGGTATGGCCCGCCATGGCTAGGCCGCCAGCTTGTTGTTGACCAGGTCGACCGCGTCCTGGAGCGTCTTGACGCCGCCCGCCTCGTCCTCCGAGATCTCGAAGCCGTACCGTTGCTGCACCTCGAGCTGGATCTCCAGGATGGCCAGCGAGTCGAGGCCCGCGTCCTCGAAGGTGGTGCTGGGGTCGCCGGGCACGTCGCCCTCATCCATCCCCACGCGGTCGACGAGGATGCCCTTCAGGTCGTCGAGGGTGAACTGGTCAGCCATTGCATCTCTCCTTGTTGATCAGAACTGGGTTGATGAGAACTGGGTCGATCATCGTTGTCACAACTGGGGTCGGGCCACATCGGCCAGGGCGGGCAGCATCTCTTGGGCCGCGGCCCGGCCCGCCTCCAAGAACCGGTCGGCCAGGTGGAAGTCCCGCCACGTGCACGGGCCGAAACGGGGGGTGACGGCCACGGTGGCCTTGGCCGCGTGGCGCACGCTGGCGTCGAGCTGGGCCAGGTCCATCACCTCGAGCAGCGTCTCGAGCATGCGCTGGGGCTTGGCGTCCGCGGCGGCGTCGTCCTCCGGCTCGGGCTCGCCCGGCCACACCGGCAACACGTCGCGGCTCATGAGGTTGACCGACACGGTGATGTCGGCCCCCAGGGCCACGGCCGAGTCGGTGGGCACCGGCACCAGGGCCAGCCCGTCCACCAGCCGCTGCGCGCCTCGTCGGAACGGGGGGAACAGGCCGGCCAGCGCGGTGCCCGCCAACAGCGCCTCGTCCAGCCGCCCTTCGCTGAGGGGCACGGGCCGGCGGGTGGCCAGGTCGACGGTCATCACCGTGAGCGGGATGGCCAGGTCGGCGAACGAGCGCTCGCCCGCCAGCTCCGACGTCAGGCCCTTCATGGTCTCGTAGCCCGCCGAGCCGCCGGAGAACGAAAGCGAGAAGACCGCCTTCACCGTCTCCGGGGAGAAGCGCTTGCGCAGGGCGTCGTCGATCTCGGCTGCCGACATGCCCATGCCCAGGCAGGCGCCGACGATGGCCCCGATGGAGGACCCGGCCACGAAGTCGACCGTGTAGCCCGCCCCAAGCAGCACGTCGAGGACGCCCACGTGGGCGAAGCCCTTGGCCCCGCCCGCGCCGAGGGCAAGACCCAGTCGGGTACGGGTGAGCAGGCGGCCGAGGCGGGCCACCGACGCGGGGTCGTCGGGGTCGAGCACCGAGCGGTCGACCACCACCACCCGGTCCATGTGGACCTCGAGCAGCTTGCGGTTGCGGTCGGTGAGCTCGGCGGGCACGAAGGCGAAGGCCGAGTCGGCGAGGACACGGTCGAGCTGGTTGAGGGCGTCGAGCTCCACCACGGCCACCGAGCGGGGCGTGGCCGACTCGGCCGCGGCGACGATCTCCTTCAGCGCGGGGAGCAGCGAGGGCTCGATGGCCAGGCCCACCGCCTCGCCCCGGCGCGACGCCACCGTGCGGTCGTGGGCCGTGGCCAGCCTGCGCGACAGCACGCGCGTGAGGTTGGCCAGCAGTTGCGGGGTTTGGGCCAGCACTGCGCTGAGGGCGTCGCGCTGGAGCTCGATGACGTCGGTGGTGAGCACGGCGGTGACGGTGGCCGACCGGGGCTCGCCGGTGAGGACGGCGATCTCGCCCACCACGTCGCCCTGGCGCATGCGCCGCACCCGCTCGCCCGCGATGGTCACGTCGGCCACGCCGTTCTCGATCACGAACATGCTGTCGCCCGGGTCGCCCTCGCGGCAGATGGCCATGCCCGGCGGGAAGTTGCGGTGGCGGGCCCGGCTGTAGATCTGGCGCAGGGCGTCAGGGCCGAGCCCTTCGAACAGCTCGATGGTGGCGAGGTCCACGGCCTACTCGGTGACCCGCCGCAGCACGAGGGCGCTGTTGAAGCCGCCCGCCCCGCGCGCCGCCACCAGCACGGTGTCGACGGGCTGGGCCCGTCCCTCGGTCACCACGTCGAGGCCGAGGCCCGCGGCCGTCTCGCCCACGTTGACCGTCGGCGGGATGTAGCCGTCGGCGATGGCGAGGGCGGCGGTGGCCGCGTCGAGGGCCGAGCCGCCCGCGTACAGCCTGCCCGTCATCGACTTGGGCGCGGTGACCGGGACCGAGCCCGCCCGGCTGCCGAAGACCTGCCTGAGGGCGGCGGCCTCGGCCGCGTCGGCCTCGGGGGTGCCGAAGCCGTCGGCAAAGACGACGTCGACCTCGTCCGGGCTGACGCCCGCGTCGGCCAGCGCCAGCTCGATGGCCCGGGCGTAGTAGCGCCCGTCGGCCGCGGGGGCGGCCACGTTGGCCGCGTCGTTGGTGGCCGCGTGGCCGAGCACTTCGGCGTACACCTGGCCTGCGCCCCTGGCCCGGGCCTTCTCCAGGCTCTCGACCAACAAGATGGCCCCGCCCTCGCCGGGCACGTACCCGTGGGCGAACGCGCTGAACGGGCGGAAGGCGGTGTCGGGGTCGTCGCCCTCGGCCATGAGCCCGAGGGCCTGCTGGCAGGCGATGGCGTAGGGGCCGATGGGGGCCTCGGTGCCGCCGCTGACCACCGCGTCGGCCTCACCCCGCGAGATCTGGCGCCGGGCCAGGGCCAGCGCGTCGAGCCCGCCCGCCTGCTCGGACACGATCACGCCGCAGGCGCCCTTCATGCCGTGCTTGATGGAGACCTGTCCGGTGGTGGCCGCGTAGAACCAGGCGATGGACTGGTAGGCGCCCACGAACTTGGGGCCCTTGGCCCACAGGCTCTGGATCTCCCGCTGGCCGAACTCGTTGCCGCCGCTGCTGCTGGCCGTGACCACCGACATGCGGTCGGCCTCGGCCGCCGAGGTGTCGAAGGCGGCGTCGTCCAGCGCCAACTGGGTGGCGGCCAGGGCCATCCACGTCCAGTTGTCGGTCTGCACCATGAGGCGCTTGTCGATGTAGTCGGTGGGCTCGAAGCCCTCGACCACGCCCGCTACCTGGGTGGCGTACTTGGCCGGGTCGAAGCGCTCGATCTTCTTGACGCCCGACACGCCCTTGCGGGTGTTGCCCCAGTAGGTCTCGTTGCCGATGCCGTTGGGGGCGACCACGCCGACGCCGGTGATGACGGCGCGCTGCCCGCCCTGCCCGCCCTGTCCGGCCATCACTTCACCTTGCCGAAGATCATGGCCGACTGGAACCCGCCGAAGCCCGACCCGACGGACAAGGCGTTGTCGACCTTGGCCTCCCGGGCCGTGTTGGGCGTGTAGTCGAGGTCGCACTCCGGGTCGGGGTTCTCCCAGTTGGCCGTGGGCGGGATCACGCCGTGCTTGATGGTGAGCGCGCAGGCCGCCATCTCCAGCGAGCCGATGGCGCCGAGGGAGTGGCCGATCATCGACTTGATGGAGCTGACCGGGATGTTGTAGGCGGCGTCGCCCAGCGAGCGCTTGAAGGCGGCCGTCTCGTGGCGGTCGTTCTGCTTGGTGCCCGAGCCGTGGGCGTTGATGTAGCCGAACTCGTCGGGGTTGCGCTGGGACTGGGCCAGGGCGTCGTTGATGGCGTCGCTCATCTCCAGCCCGTCGGGCCGAAGCCCGGTCATGTGGAAGGCGTTGCCCCGG
Source organism: Acidimicrobiales bacterium (assembly GCA_036008925.1). Lineage (GTDB taxonomy): Bacteria > Actinomycetota > Acidimicrobiia > Acidimicrobiales > JAUTXP01 > DASYMT01. Next base: position 11,322 of record DASYMT010000129.1, read on the forward strand.
GACGCGTAGCCCAGCACCTCGCAGTAGATCTCGGCGCCCCGGGCCTTGGCGTGCTCAAGCTCTTCGAGGACGAGCACGGCCGAGCCCTCGCCCATCACGAAGCCGTCCCGGTCCCTGTCGAAGGGGCGGGACGCGTGGGCCGGGTCGTCGTTGCGGGCCGACGTGGCCTTGATGGCGTCGAAGCAGGCCATGGAGATGGGGGAGATGGGGGAGTCGGCCGCGCCGCTGAGGACGATGTCGGCCCGCCCGTCCTGGATGAGCTGGTGGCCGTAGCCGATGCCGTCGATGCCTGACGTGCAGCCGGTGCTGATCACCGCGGCGGGGCCGTGGGCCTGGAAGCGCATGGCCAGTTCGCTGGCCAGGCTTGAAGGCACGAGGGCCTGGTACACGAACGGCATGGCGTACTCGGGGTCGACCAGCCACTCGTCGCCGTGGTTGGACACGATGACGTACTCGTCCTCCAGCGCCGTGGTGCCGCCCACCGCGCTGCCCATGCTGACGGCAATGCGGTCGTGGTCGACGGCTTCGAGGTCGAGGCCCGACTCGCTGACCGCCTGGTCGGCGGCCGAGGCCGCGAACTGGATGTAGCGGTCCATGCGCCGCGCCTCTTGGACGGTGAGGCCCGCCTTGCCGGGGTCGAAGTCGACCTCAGCCGCGATCTGGGAGCGGAACTCGGACGGGTCGAAGAGCGTGATCCGCCTCGTCGCCGTGCGCCCCGCCGTGATCGTGGCCCAAAACTGGTCGCGGGTGACTCCGCCTGGCGCCACCACTCCGACGCCGGTCACAACCGTTCGCCGCATTCATCCCCCCTCGGAAGCTGTAGACGAAATCCTGGCACAGTCCTCCCCATCCCGCTATGGCCCGCAGCGGGTAATTCGGCACAGAACTGCCGGTCAGCAGCCGGTCAGGCCTCTTCGGTGGACACGTGGCCGAGGGTGGGGTCGGGCGCCAGCGGGGCCATGGAGAAGACGATGAAGGCGTCTTCGTCGCCTTTGTTCTCCAACCGGTGCCGCACGTTGATGGGTACGAGCAGGCCCTGACGGGCGTGGACCTCCTTGGGCACGCCGTCGACCGTGGCCACCAGCGAGCCCGACACCAGGTACGTGAACTCCTCGGAGTACGGGTGGTAGTGCTCCCGGATCACCTCGCCGGGGCGGATGGTGGCCACGCCCATGAAGCCCGTCGTGGCGCCCACCGTCTTGGGCCCGAGCAGGGCCCGGATCTCGGCGCCGTGGCGGGAGTCGCCCACCGCGTCGTCGACCGACATGATGCGATGGGGCTCGGTCACGCCGCCGCCTCCGCCTCTTCCGGGGTGCTGGCCGAGACCGCCTCGAGGTCGGGCACGCACCGTTTGGCCAGCTTTGTCAGGACGCTGCCGGGCCCGGCCTCGACCAGCTTCGACACGCCCAGGCCCTGCATGGCCTGCATGGTGTCGATCCAGTGCACGGGCGAGACCAGATGGACCAGCAGCGCGTCGCGCAGCGCGTCGGGGTCGGTGGTGGGCTGGCCGGTGGCGTTGGGGATCACCGGGAAGCGGGGCTCGGCGAAGTCGAGCCTGCCGATGGCCGCCTCCACCTCTTGGCGGGCGGGCTCCATGAGCGGCGAGTGGAAGGCCCCGGGCAAGGGCAGCCGGATGGCCCGGGCCTTGCGCTCCCGGGCCAGCTCCTCGGCCCGTCCGATGGCCTCGGCGCTGCCCGACAGCACGGTCTGCACCGGGCTGTTCTCGTTGGCCACCAGCAGCACGTCGCCTTGGGCGGCCTCGGCGCAGATGGCGGCGGCGTCCTCCGGCGACATGCCCACGATCGCCATCATCGCCCCCTCGCCGCTGTCCGACGCGGCCTGCATGGCCCGGGACCGCACCCGCACGGTGTCGAACGCGCCCGCGGTGGTGATCACGCCCGCGGCCGCGAGAGCGGCGAACTCGCCCAGGCTGTGGCCCGCGGCGACGGCCACGTCGACGCCCTTGTCGCTCAGCACGCGGAAGGCGGCCAGCTCACAGGCGAGGGTGACGGGCTGCACCACGTCGGTGCGGGCCAGTGCCTTCTCGTCGCGGCCCATTGCGGCCAGGTCCTCGCCGAACACGGCATTGGCCTCTTCGATCACCGCGGCCGCGGCGGGGTGCGCCAGCCACGCGTCGACCATGCCGACGAACTGCGAACCCTGGCCGGGGAAGACCAGTCCGATGCCCATGCGCACTCCTCCAGTTCGGCAGCCAGTTCGGCGGCCAGTTTCAGGCGTCCAGTTGCAGTTTCCGGGGTCAGGCGGGCCGCAGCTCGCCGCCCGAACCAGGGGGTGACGAAGGCGGCGGTGAGCCCATCATGCCAAGTTGGAACATCAGACCGAGCATGTCGACCTGGCCCCAGTGCTCGACCACCTTGCCGCCGTCGATGCGGCTGAACCCCATGGCCGTCACCTTCACCCGCTTGCCCGTGGGCGGAATGCCCCGGAACTCGGCCGTGTGGTCGGCCTCCCACTGGTTGCGGGACGACACGAACGGGCCTTCGGCGATCATCTCCTCGACCCGGAAGTCCATGTTGGTGAACGCGGCCCGCAGCTCGGTGACGATGGCCTTGTAGCCGTCCCGGTCGGTGACGCCTTGAATCGGGCCGACGAGGTACTCGACGTAGTCCTGGCTGACGATCTCGTCCATCTCCGGGCCGAAGTTGCCCTCGTTGAACGTCATGTCGATCAAACGCCGCACGAGCGCCTTGTTCTCGGTGGTGCCCATGTACGCCCCCTGTTGTCAACTGCGGGCGACCCTACGCCCCCGTCCGTGCTCCGTAAAGGTGTGGCATGGTGGGCGTGATGCTTCTCGGGCGGGTGGAGATGCTGAAGCGGCGGCGCACGAAGATCGTGGCGACCGTCGGCCCCTCGTCCAGCGACGCGGCGACGTTGGAGCGGCTGCTCGCCGCGGGGGTGAACGTGGTGCGGCTGAACATGTCGCACGGGGACCACGAGGCCCACGCCCAGGCCTACAAGGAGGTGCGGGCCGCCGAGGCGGCGGCGGGCGTGCCGGTGGCCGTGCTGGCCGACCTGTGCGGGCCCAAGCTGCGCGTCGGCAAGTTCGACGGCGGCGGCATCGACTTGGAGCCGGGTGCCGTGGTGGTGGTGACGACCCGCGACGTGGTGGGCGGGCCCGGCCTGATCCCCTCGCAGTACCCGACCCTGCACTCGGAGGTGCGGCCCGGCGCGCGCATCCTGCTCGACGACGGGCAGTTGGAGCTGCGGGTCCTCTCCGTGTCGGGGACCGAGATCGAGTGCGAGGTCGTGCGGGGCGGGCGGCTGAAGGACCGCAAGGGCATGAACCTGCCCGACACGACGCTGTCGACCCCGGCCCTGACCGACAAGGACCGCGAGGACGCCAAGTTCGTGCTGGGGCTGGGGGTCGACTACCTGGCGCTGTCGTTCGTGCGCCGGGCGGCTGACGTGCTGGAGCTGCGGGCGCTGCTGCCCTCGGCCGGGTCGGGCTTGGACGCGCCGCTGATCATCGCCAAGATCGAGCACCCGGACGCGCTGGAGGAGATCGAGGCCATCGTCGACGCGGCCGACGGCGTGATGGTGGCCCGGGGCGACCTGGGCGTCGAGCTGCCGCCGGAGGACGTGCCGGTGATCCAGCGCGAGCTGGTGCGGCTGGCCCGGGCCTGCGGCAAGCCCTGCATCGTCGCCACCCAGATGCTCGAGTCGATGATCGAGCACGCGCAGCCGACCCGGGCCGAGGTGTCCGACGTGTCGACCGCCGTGTTCAGCGGGACCGACGCGGTGATGCTCTCGGCCGAGACGGCCAGCGGGCGGTACCCGGTGGAGGCGGTCACGATGATGGACCGCATCGCCCGCAAGGTGGAGGGCTACCTGTTCAGCCAGAGCGGGTTCTTCGGGCCCGAGCCGCCGAGCGAGGGGTCGTTCCTGGAGCACGAGCTGCCGCTGCGCGAGGCGGTGGCGCTGGCGACTGCGCAGTTGTCCCGGGACCTGCGGGTGCGGGCGGTGGTGGCGCTGTCGGCGTCGGGGACGACGGCCCGGGCCCTGGCTGCGGCCCGTCCCGCGGCGCCGGTGGTGGCCGTCAGCCCGCACGAGCGCACGGCCCGGGCGCTGGCCCTGGTGTGGGGCGTGGCGCCGGTGCACCTGGCAGGCGTGGACGGCATGGCCACGGCCGACGTGGCCCGCCAGGTGACGGGGGAGCAGGGGCTGACCGAGGCCGAGTCCGGGCACCGGGTGCTGACCGTGGCCGGGCTGGCGGGCGACGGCACCGGCACCGACGTCCCCACCGTCTCCGTCCTCACCGTCTAGCCGCCGTCTCCCGCCTTCTCCCGCGGTCTGGAGGACATAGCCCTGGAAAACGGCGCGGTATGTCCTCCAGACGGGCTGGAGCGAGCGACGGGCGGGCGCGCGGTCAGTCGTGGTCGGTGCGGTTGACCACGCAGCGCATGCCGGCTTCGACGAAGAACTGCATCGCCCCCTCCGGCGTCACCATGTCCCGGGCCACAGCCAGGTGCTCGTCCAGCTTGGCCTCCAACTGGATGACCTCGTCCTGGCGGGACATGTGGCGCGAGACGGTGAGGATGTCGCCCTCCACCTCGATGACCCGGACCGCCTTCTCCTTGCCCAGGAACACCATGGTCCGCAACAGCCGTCCGACCACTTCGCCCGAGTCGTCGAGCACGTTGTGCGCGGGCCGTCCGCTGTTCTTGAAGATCTCCTCCACCTCGTCCTCGTGCCCGGGCTTGAGGGCGAAGTACAAGGCCAACCAGGTGCTTTCCATCACTCCACCTCTCAACGCGTCTTGCTGCTCAGGACCCGGCCCGCCACGACCAGGGGGATGATGACGAAGCAGGCGAGGATGACCCAGTACCGGGCGGGCGCCCCGTTGAAGCTGGCCGCGTACTGGGTCGACAGCGCCCGCCCCACCTCAGAGCCGGTTGCCGTGAACAGGTCCTTCATGTGGGTGACGTGGCTGCTGGCCTCGAACGACCACCGCACCGCGGTCACGTTCGACAGCGCCCGCCCCACCACGTTCATCGACGGCACCGCGAACAGCGCGCCCGCGAACAGCACCTGCGGGGCGATCCACGGCGTGAGCAGGTCGGTGGCCTGTTGCGAGGTGCGCACGGCCGACGAGATCAACAGCGACATGGCCATGCCCGCCCAGCCCGTCAGCATGAGGGTCAGCAGCAGCGGCAGGTACACGTCGAGGCCCGCGTCGGGCAGCCGCCCGGTGAGCCAGAACACGGTCGTCATGGCCGTGGCCACCAGGGCCAGCAGCGGCGCCAGGAACGTGGCCTTCGACAACAGGTAGGGGAGCACGCGCACGTCGACCGTTCGCTCACGCCGGAAGATCGACGACTCCCGCACCATCTCCTGCGCGCCGAACAGCAGCCCGAACAAGAACATGACGAAGTCGAAGGTGTAGACGAGTTGCAGCGCGGCGGTGGACGCGTCTCGCGACGGCTTCCAGATCCCGGAGTGGAACAGCGACAGGATCAGCAGGCTGATCACCACCGGCTGCATCAGCAGGGGCATGAGGTTCTGGGGCTTGCGGTGGATGGTGAAGTTGCGGGCCGACAGCACCCGGAACTGGCGCAGCACCTGGCGCAGCCCGCGGCGCCTGCCCACCACCTCTGTCCCCACGTCGCCGCCCGGGCCGCCCCCGGCTTCGACCCTCGGGTACGACGGCGACTCCCGGAAGCGGGCGCCCCATTGCTCGGGCGAGCCCTCCTCCAGGCAGTCGTAGATCTCGTCGAAGGCCTCGACCCCGAAGTACTCGAGGGCAGCGGCGGGCGGGCCCACGAAGGCCAGGTTGCCGTCGCGGGCCAGCACCACGATCTTGTCGCACAGCCCCACGTTCTTCGTGGCGTGGGTGGTCAGCACGACCGTGCGCCCGTCCTCGGCCAGCGTGCTGAGCAGCTTCATCATCTGCCGGTCGGTAGCCGGGTCGAGGCCCGACGTGGGCTCGTCTAAGAAGAACACCCGGGGCTCGGTCAGCAGCTCGATGGCGATGCTCGCCCGCTTGCGCTGGCCACCGGACAGCCGGGACACCGGCAGCGCGGCCCGCTCGGACAGGCCCAGGTCGTCGAGCCGCTGCGCCACGGCGGTGGCGATGCTCTCCTTCGACGTGTCCCGGGGCAGCCGCAGCCGGGCCGAGTACCAAAGCGTCTGGGCCACGGCCAGCTCGCCGTGGATGATGTCGTCTTGGGGGACGTAGCCGAGGACGTGGCGGTAGTCGTCGATGCAGCGGTAGTAGTCGCGGCCGTTGTAGTAGACGGTGCCCGAGGTGGCGGGTCGCAGGCCCGCCATGGCGTCGAGCAGGGTCGTCTTGCCCGCCCCGCTGCCGCCCACGATGGCCACGAACTCGCCCGGCAGGATCGACAGCGACACCTCGTTCAGCAGCCGCCGCTCGCCCTTCACCGGCCGGGTGGCGCGCACCGTCTTGGTCAGGCCCACCACGTCGATGCGGATGCCGGTGGGCTCCACCAGCGTGATGGGGTTGGTGCCGTTGAAGAGGAAGCGCTGGTCGCCCAGCACCACCTCGTCGCCGTCCTTCAGGGTGACCGAGCCGCGCACCAGCATGCCGTTCACCGACGTGCCCGCGCCGTGCCCTAGGTCCACCAGCTCGACGCCGCCGTCGCGCCGCTTGCACACCTCGGCGTGGTGCTCGGCCACGTTGGGGGAGCCGAAGACGAGGTCGTTGTCGGCGTTGCGCCCGATGCTGATCGTGTCGCGCTGCGCCATCAGCGTGGCCAGGTTCCGGTGCTCGATCTCCAACGCGGTGCGCAGCGAGCGGGACTGGCGGCGCTTGGCCGCGTCGGCCACTACCGCCTCCAGCGCGGGCACGTCGGCCACCAGCTCCTTGAACACCTCGGGGTCGAGGGTGAGCAGCACCGCGTCGGACAGCGTGCGGACGGTGGCGGTGCGCTCGCTCTCGCCCAACAGCGCGATCTCGCCCAGGAACTCGCCTGCGAAGAGGCGGGTCAGCTCGTGCTCCTCGCCGCCGATGGTGGTGGTGACGGCGAGCGTCCCCGACTGGACGATGTAGAAGCGGTCGCCCGTGTCGCCCTCGCGGAACAGGACCTCGCCCGCGGCCACCTCGACGGGCTGGAGCTTGCGGGCCACCTCGCCCAGCACGGCGGCCGGTGCGCCGCGGAAGAGCTCGACCCTGCGGAGGAAGCGGGCCCGCTCGATGGCCTGCGGGTCTTTTTGGACTGCCTCGCCGCGCGCCATACGGGCTACTGGGGCCCTGGCGTGAGAAGACCGAGCTGCATCAGGATGCTCGGCACGTCGTCCCCGATCCACGAGGCGACGACCTTGCCCTCCACCACCTGGTGGATCTCCATGCCCCGGATGGTCATCGGCTTGCCCGTGGGCGCGAACCCGAACAGGTTGCCGCCGTGGGTGCCTTGGGTGACGAACCGGTTGATGACGAAGTCGCCGTCGGCGTAGAGCTGCTGCACGTCCATGTGGATGTCGGGAAAGGCGGTCCGCCACATCCCGATGGCGTTCTTGAACGCGCCCGGACCCCTCGGCAGGTCGAGCCCGGGGGCGTGGACGGTGTAGTCGTCAGTGAAGATCTCGTCGGCCACGCCGAGGTCGCCTCCATTGAACCCCTCGTCGATGGCCCGCATAACGATGGCCTTGTTCGCTTCTGTCGACATCGCCCCCCTGTGACCGAGTCTGCGCTGAACGTACAGCGGGGCGGCGCGGAAAGCACGCGTCTGTGCAAAAAGACCGAGGATGGTTGACGGGCGGGCGGTTCTCGGCCGATGCTCTGCCGGAGAGGCCAAGGGGGCACCTATGCGCAACACCGTCCTGCTTTCGATCGCAGTGGCGTGGTCAGGCATCCAGTTCGGGACGCTTTGGATCATGCAGACGTCGATCCTGCCGCTGCTCAACACGCGAGGCGACCAGGACTATATCGACACCTGCCAGGGGATCGATATGCACTTCTTCCACCCCATTGCGTTGTGGGGCGGCGTGCTGATGATGGTGAACGGGCTGTTCCTGGCCACCCAGGTCGACGACTCGACGGCCAAGATCACCTGCGCCGTCGCCGCGGCCATGATGCTGGGCGTCGGCATCGTGAGCGAGGGCAAGAACCGGCCCATCTGGCGGATGATCGAGAAGTGGAAGATCGGGACCATGCCGGGCAATTGGCTCGAACTGCGCCGGGTGTGGAGCTTGGCCCACAGCCTGCGCACCGCCTTCGCCTTCCTCGGCGTGGTGTTCTTCACCCTCAGCCTGGTGCTGGAGACGACCTGACGTTCACCCGCACGGCCTGCATCCCGGCCGTGGCGAAGAACTTCATGGCCCCTTCCGGGGTCACCATGTCCCGGGGCACGGCCAGGTAGTTTTCGATCTCCCGCTCGAAGGCCCGCACCTGGGGCTGGCGGCTCATGTGCCGCGACACTGAGCGCAAGTCGCCCTCCACCTCGATGACGCGCACCGCGATCTCGGGGCCGACGAACACCAGCGTCCGGAGCAGCCGGCCGACCACGTTGCCCTCGTCGTCGAGCACGTCGTGGTTGGGCCTGCCGCTGTCTTGGAAGATGGTCGCCACCGTCTCCTCCGTGCCCGGCTTCAACGGGTAGATCAACCCTGACCAGCTCGACATGGCGGACTCCTCTCAGACCACGTTCTCAGACCACGTTCTCAGTCCAGGTGGTGGCGGTTCAGCACGCAGCGCATGACGACCGTGCCCGGCTCCTCGTGGCCCGCCCCGTCGTCCAGCTCGACCACGCGCAGCGCCTTGCTCTGCCCGGCCAGCACGATGTCGTGCGCGGCGCCGGGCACGTCGCCCTCGAACGCCGCGTCGCGGCCCGCATCGGTGGTGGTGTCTACGACCAGGAAGCCGACCCACGTGCTCATCGGAGGGCCTCGGCCAAGAGTGCGACCTGGGCCACGTCGCCCCGGCACGGATAGAGCAGCAGCTCGTCGCACCCGGCGTCCTCGAAGGCGCGCACCACGCCCTTGATCCGGCCGGGGTCGGTGGCCGCGCCGTCGGCCACCCGCTCGGCGAAGGGGCCCAGGAAGGCGTAGTAGTCGAGGATGTACGACCGGGCGATCTGCTCGGCGTCGTCGCCCAGGGCGAAGTAGTGGAGGGCGACGAGCCGCGGCTCGCCCTCGCGGCCGGCGTCGGCCCAGGCCTTGCGGGCCTGCTCGGCGTTGGCCGCGAACATGACGGGACCGCCTCCTCCCGACACCCAGCCTTCGCCCCACTTGGCCGCCCGGGCGAAGGCCGCGGGAGCAGTGCCGCCCAGCAGCACCCGGGGCCGGGAGACGGGGCCGATGGGGGTGTCGCCCCGCCAGACCGCGTCCGCCTCTTCGAGCATCTGGTCCATGATGCGGCCCCGCTTGGACTGCTCGACCCCGGCCGCCTCGAAGTCGTCGGCCCGCCCGCCCACGCCGAGGCCGAGGGTGAAGCGCCCGCCCGACAGCGCGTTCAGGGTGGCGGCCTGCTTGGCCAGCAGCGCCCCCTTGTGGCGCAGGGGCGCCAGCAGCACGGCGGTGGTCAGCCCGATGCGCGAGGTGGCGCCTGCCGCCGCGGCCAGGCACAGCAGCGGGTCGGCATTGCGGTACGCGATCCGGTCGAGCACCGCCAGAGAGGAGAAGCCCGCATCCTCGGCGGAGGTAGCCCATGCCGGGATGGTCGTGAAGTCGGTGCCCGCGACCGCAGCCGGCAAGCCGATGCCAACGTCCATTCGAACCGCCCCTCTTGTCGCCAGCGCCGCGAACTGTACTTCGTGCGGTACCGTGCCCGTCGAGGAGAGCGAGGGGGACGCGGATGACGGTGGACGGCCTGTTCCGGCTCGACGGGCGCCGGGCGCTGGTGGTCGGGGGCTACGGCGGGATCGGCGAGCCCACTGTGCGGCTTTTGCGCTCCCAGGGCGCGGCGGTGGCCATCGCGGGCCGGTCGGCCGACAAGGCCGCGAAGCTGGCCGACGAGGTCGGCGGCGTGGGCCTGCGCCTCGACATCACCGACAAGGAGAGCATCGCCGCGGGCGTGGCCCAGACCATCGACGCGCTGGGCGGGCTCGACATCGTGGTCAACATGGCGGGCACCCTCATCGAGGCGCCCGCCCTGGATTTCCCCGACGACGCGTGGGACTCGGTGATGACCAGCAACCTCACCGGCGCCTTCTGGCTGTCGCAGGCGGCCGCGCCCGCGCTGTTCGAATCGGAGTCCGGCGGGCGGCTCATCCACTTCTCCTCGGTGCGCAGCCTCAGCGGCGGGCGCCGTGGGTTCGCGGCCTACGCGGCGGCCAAGGCCGGGCTCAACAACCTGGTGCGCCAGCTCGCCACCGAGTGGGGGGCTCGGGGCGTGACCGTGAACGCGGTGGCGCCCGGCTTCGTGCGCACGGACATCAACGCCCATGCCATGGAGGACGAGAACTTCATGCGCATGGTGCTCGGCCGCATCCCCATGGGGCGCATGGCTGAGCCGATGGAGGTGGCAGGCGCGGTGGGGTGGCTGGCCTCGCCCGCGGCCGCCTTCGTGACCGGGCAGATCGTGTTCGTCGACGGCGGCGTGACCGCCAGCCAGTAGAGGGGCTTGTCAATGGCAAAGCAGCGCATCGCGTTCATCGGGCTCGGCGGCATGGGAGCGGGCATGGCCTGCCGGCTGGCCGAGTCCGGCTATGAGATCGCCGTCTACAACCGCACCGCGTCGAAGGCCGACGAGGCCGTGTCGCTCGGGGCCCGCCTGGCCTCGTCGCCTGCCGACGCGGCCACCGAGGCCGACGTGGTGATGCTGAGCCTGGCCAACCACGAGGTGGTGTCCGGGATGCTGCACGGCGACGACGGCGTGTTCGGTGCCCTGAAGCCGGGCGCCTACATCTGCGACATGAGCACGGTGCCGCCGTCGTTCGCCCAGTCGCTGTCGGCCGACGCCGCGGCGGCCGGCTTCCACGCCCTCGACACCTGCGTGTACGGCGCCCCCTTCCATGCCCGCTCCGGCGACCTGCGGGTGATGGCGGGCGGCGACGAGGCCGACTTCGAGGCGGTGGCCGACGTGCTCGGCACCATCGGCAAGCAGGTCACGTATCTGGGGGCCAGCGGCATGGGCGCCTACATGAAGCTGGTGCTGAACATGCTCATGGGCGTGCAGATGCCGGCCATGGCCGAGGCCATCGTCTTCGGGGAGAAGGCGGGCCTGTCCCGGGACAAGATCCTGGAGATGATCAACGGCACCGGCTACAGCTCACCGGTGATGAACCTGCGCTGCGGGATCATCGGGCGGCGGGACTTCGAGAAGTCGCTGTTCAAGCTGGAGCTGATGCGCAAGGACATGAAGCTGGTGTCCAGCGAGGCGGCGCGCATGGGCGTTCCCATGCCGGTGACCGAGAGCGCCCACCAGATGCTCACCGCGGCCATGCAGCAGGGGCTGGGCGACCTGGACGTCGGCGCGGTGATCGCCTTCCAGGAGCGCCTGTCCGGCATGACCGGGTACGACTGGCCCGCTGCGGAGTAGGGCTGTGGCAACCGCCGGCATCGTCGACGTCCACGGGCACATCACGCCCCCCGAGCTGTTCGCCCGGCTGCCTATGCCGCCGAGCCTGGCCGACATCGACGGCATGATCGACGCCAAGGCCGCGGTCGGCATCGCCATGACCATCGTGGGCTCGCCCGTGGGCGTGGGGACGATGATGCGCGTCCCCGGCTTCGTCAACGAGCCGCAGACGCCCGAGGTGCTGAAGGGCTTCCACGACTGGCTGGCCTCGACGGTGGCCGAGCACCCGTCGTCGCTGCGGGCCTATGCCTACTGCAACCCGTTCCTCGGGACCCGGGTGCTGGAGTACACGGCCCAGACGGTGCGCGAGGGCGGCTTCGTCGGCATCATCACCAATTCCAGCGTGGACGGCGAGTACCTCGACTCGCCAAAGTGCGACGAGTTCTTCGCCATGGTCGACGAGCTCGACGTGCCCGTGCTCCTGCACCCGCCCGCCGAGCCCGTCGGCGGCGACCGGCTGGCGGACTTCCGGCTGGTCGAGGCGCTCGGGCGGTTCAACGACGTGACCACCGGCCTGGCCTCGCTGGTGTGGGGCGGGCGGCTGGAGCAGTACCCCGACTTGAAGGTCGTGGCGGGCATGAGCGGGGGGGCGGTGGCCCTGGTGGCGGCCCGGCTCGACCGCATGCTCCAGCCCGCGCACTGGGCGGGCCCGCCGCTGGAGAACAAGATCACGCAGCCGCCGTCGTCGTATCTGGCCAAGGTCTATGTGGACACGACGTCGCACAACCCGGCCGTGCTGGCGGCCGACGTGGCCTTGATGGGCGCCGAGCACGTGCTGTTCGGTACCGACTTCCCGCCCGCCTCGACGCCTTTGGAGGCGGCCCTCGGCGTGGTGCGGGGGCTGGGCCTGGACGGTGCCGCGGTCGACGGCGTGCTGGGCGGCAACGCCCGCGCCCTGTTCAAACTCCCAGAGTCCCAGTCGTCAGATTCATAGCCGTCAGATTCCAGTCGTCAGAGTCTTAGCCGGAGAAGGAGCGGTCGATGCCGAAAGCCCGAGTGGTGTTCCTGCTGAAGATCAAGCCGGGGACGTCCGAGCAGTTCCTGGCCGCCTACGAGCAGGTGCGCCACGAGGTGGCCACCGGCGTGGAGGGGCACCTGGTCGACCAGGTGTGCCAGGACCCCGCCGACGAGGACTCGTGGGTCATCACCAGCGAGTGGGAGGACCTTGACAAGTTCCTGGAGTGGGAGCGCACCGAGGAGCACCGCGACCTGGTCAAGCCCATGCGCGAGTGCTTCGCCGAGGCCCGCTCCCTCAAGTACCTGGTGCGCCGGGAGACGAGCAAAGGCGTGGCCCAAGACCTGTGAGACCCGTACCGTTCGTCGCGAATGGGGCGTGGGACCGGAAAAGTCCCAAGCGATCACCGGCCGCCCGTGCTCACGCGCCTGCGTCCCTGAGTGTGGATTATTGCCACTCCCCTTGACGCGACCGCCGGTCCCCACCTAACACTTGGCCGACGACGGACTCAGGGGGGCAGCGGTGAGGCGTGGAGTGATCGTGGCGAAGATCAAGCCGGGCGC
>DASYMT010000130.1:0-3703 GCA_036008925.1 Acidimicrobiales bacterium
CCCCGGGCGGCGGCGGGAGCGCGCACCCGGCGATCACCCACGGCACCGGCTGCATGGCCACAGGCATGCCGTTCACGAGCACGCGGGGGAACGCGCTCGGCGGCTGGGCCTGGCCGCCGTGGGCGCAGACCACCTGGGCGCCCTGATGGAGGATCGGCCCCGGCATCCCCGGCCCCTACTGCACCACCAGGGCGCCGAGGTTCACGATCACCTGCGGGCCCTGGAGGACGAGGCTGGCGCCCTGTCCGTTCTGGATGATGATGCCGGTGTCGCTCACCGAGATGAACGCGCCGGACCGGGCCTTGATCAAGATGCCGCCCGCCGGGCCGGGGGCGTCCGAGATCATCAGCGTGTTCTGCGTCTGGGTCTGGAGGACGATGCTCGGGCTCCCGGGCACGCCCGCCTGGGCCAGGGCGGGCACGTCGGCCCTGCTCCCCCAGAAGCCGCCCACCCAGATCGGGTAGTCGGGGTCGCCCTGCTCGAACTCGATCCACACGCCCGAGCCCAGGCCGGGCACGACGTGCACGCCGGACTGGATGCCCGTGATGGGCACGCACGGCATGCACCACGTGGACGGCAGCACCGCGGCCACGTCAGGCACGAAGCACTGGACCCGGCCGATGCCCATCGGGTCGATGTTGTTCAGCACCGTGGCCCGGTACTTGCCGTAGAAGCGGGTCGAGCCCCCGCCCCCTCCATCGCCTCCGCCGCCCCCGCCCGCGTCGAGGAACTCGCGGAGGGAGGTGTCGTAGTCGCCGCCGTCGACCGCGGTCATACCGGGACCACCGGGAGGGTGGAGATGAGGCCGTTGCGCACCAGCGTGAACCGCTGCTCGAACGCGCCCCGCTTGATGATGTGCTGGACCTGCTGCACGAAGTACAGGCCGTCGAAGGCCAGCCCCGCCCCTCGCACGCCGACCAGGCCGCGGGGCTTGAGCACCCGTCCGTAGCGCAGCACGTCGAGCGCCCCGGTGGCCTTCACGACGTCGCTCGTGCGCGACGCCTTGGCCAGCCCGAGCAGGATGGCCTGGGGGATGCTGAGCTTGGCCGTGTCCCGCAGGAAGCGGACCCGCTTGGGGATGGGCGGGACCAGGCCGAGGGGCGGGTTCAGGGGCGACACGTTCGGGATCGGAATCGGGAAGATCACCCTCGTCTCCTGGTTCTGGAGGAAGATCACCGGCAGCGTCGCCTTCTCGCCCTCGAAGGTGAACGACAGCGACTGCACGTTGGTGAGCGCGTCCATGTCGACGTTGAGCGCGGGCTGGACCAGGCCAATCTTGGCCTCGGGGCCCCAGTACGCGAACGACGTGCCCGGCACGGGGCCGGGGATGATGGTGAAGATGTACCCGGTGCGGTCGGCCAGCCTGCGCAGGTAGGCGAGGTCGGTCCCCTGCTGGGCCGGGATGCGGTCCAGCGGGTTGGGCACCTCGGGCACGATGCTCGGGACCACGACCGGGATCAGCCCGAGGAACGCGTACTTGGCGACGATCAGGAGCACCCGAGCCTCGACCGGCATGGCCGGGAACGGGAAGCCGGTGAAGTCGATGAACCCCATGGCGGCCGACAGGTCGACCCCCTTGACCGTGAACGTCGAGCGCTTCCCGTCCCCGCCGGGCTGGAGCTGCGTCTGGGTCATCATCCCGTCGATGAGCACCTCGGGGAGCCCGCCCATGGTCACCATCACGACCACCCGGAAGATGGGCGGGATGGTGCCGCCCGCCAACAAGAAGATGGTCGGCAGGGCCGAGTTCTTGTCGAGGGTGAAGGTCAGCTCGAAGCCGCTGTCCTGGCCGGGCACGGCGGTGGCGTTGACGGTCACGTCGGTGAGGCTGTCGACCACCCACCGGGGCGCGGGCAGCGGCACCACCGGGCCCACGAGCAGGGTGAGGTTGACGGCGTCGGGGCCCGCGGTCACGGCCGGCTCACTCGTCCCCCGCCGCGGGCACGCCCTCGGGCAAGGTGATGCGGACGCGGCGGCCGATCTGGGCCAGCTCGTCGGGGCGCAGCACGCGGTTGGCGTCGCACAGCCGCCAGAACTGCTCGGACTCGCCCACGAGGGCGGCGGCGATGGTGTCGGGCCGCTCCCCTTCGCTCACCACGTGCTCGTCCACCTGGGCGAAGCGCTCGGGCGCGGGCACGAACCGGCGGGTGACGTATCGCACCTGGCGGCCGTCGACCTCGGCCGTGGCCAGCGGGAGCCCGTTGTACCGGCTGGTGGGGCCGAAGGCGGGCGAGGGCGCGAACCCGCCGGGGAGGATGGCCTCGATGGGGTCGCGGTGCGAGGCCGAGTCGTTCACGTCAGCCCTCCGATGCCGAGCCCGGAGAAGGTGCCGCCCGCGGCCTGGGCAGCCAGGCGCTCCTTGCGGCTCTGGTGGGCGAGGTACAGCGTGCCCGCCCGGTGGGTGTAGCCCACGTCGTTCACGGTCAGCACGCGCATCCCCAGCGACACCTTGGCCCGGAGCGGGTTGAGGTGCGGGTCGAACGCCTCCTCGGTCACCGACAAGTCGGTGAGCCGGACAGGCACGATGCGGCTGGCGCTCCACACGAAGACGCTGAGCGGCGACTCCATCGGCGCGATCTCCAACGTGCCCGCGGCCGCCTTGCGGTCGGTCGCCACCAGTTGGCTCACCGTGGGACAGGCCAGGCTCTCCAGCAGGGCGAGCTGAGGATGGATGCCGACCCGGCCGACGTCAGGGAAGCGGTCGGGGAACTCCAACTGGTCGGCCGCGTCCAATTCGGCATCGACCTTGATCGTCTCCACCGGGGGCGCCTTCAGCCGCAGCGGGAACGACCGGTCGGCGTTGTCGCCCACGGCCTGCACCTGGAACGAGCGGGTGACGGTGTCGGGGTTGTACTGCATCGAGATGATGTTCAGGACGGCGCCGGAGGTGGGGTCGACCAGCACGATGCCGCCCCGCACCAGCCGGGGCGAGCGCGAGAACCCGGTCATCGTCCGCCCCCTGTCCTGGGCGCCAGCCGGGCCGCCACCGCCTGGGCCACCCGCCGGCCCGACCCGGCCGGGTCGCCCGAGTCCACCACCACCGCCTTCTCGGCCCGGCTGCGGGCGTGTGGCCCCGCCGGTGCGACGAGAAGCGAGGGCGCGATGGGCAGGAGGGCGTCGGCCAGATGGCGCTCGACCGCCGTGCGCCAGCGGTCGGCGTCGCCGGGGCCCACGTCGATGCCGTCGAGCACGAGCCGTTCGATGTGCACGCGGATCACGGCCGCTCCCCCGCGTGGGCGCCCGCCAACTGACGGGGGCTAGGGCGGCCCTCCCAGCGGAAGTCGGCCTCGTTGAGCGGCAGCCCGAGCTTGCGGAATTCCATGCGCAGGGCGGCCAGGGCCATGGGCATGGTCACGGCCTGGTCGGTCCCGGCCGCCGCCGCGAACGTGGCGTTGACGGCCACGTTGTGGATGCTGCCGCCGGTGAGGGCGAACTGGGAGAGGCGGGCGAAGTCGAGGTCCTCGGTGTCGACGCTGGGGACGAAGACGTGCCGCCAGATGCGCTCGCGCTCGGGCGGGCCGGGGAACGGGAAGTCCACGACGAAGCGCAGCCTGCGGGCGAACGCCTTGTCCAAGGCGCTCTTCATGTTGGTGGCCAGGATGGCCAGGCCCCGGTACGCCTCCATCCGCTGCAACAGGTAGTTGACCTCGATGTTGGCGTAGCGGTCGTGGCTGTCCCGCACTTCGCTGCGCTTGCCGAACAG
>DASYMT010000131.1:0-6157 GCA_036008925.1 Acidimicrobiales bacterium
CCGCGACTGGGGCGTGGCCTTCGGGACGCTGCCCCGCGGCCTGCGCGTCGACGCGGTGGTGGAGCGGGCCCGTCCCAAAGTGTGAGATTTCGGGCAGGACACCGGCCCGTCGGCGGAGAAGTTGAGCCTCCAGCAGTCCAAAGGCTGGAGGGCCCCCTGATGCGACGTGCCGTTCTCGCTGTGTTCCTTGCCGCCGCCCTGCTCGGCGTCGGGCCCAGCCTGCGCTCGGCCGGGGCCGACGAGCGGGTGGTGACGGGGACGATCAAGGTCCCCACGGCCAGCGTGGCCCGAGGCCAGCGCTGCATCGCCACCACCGCCCCCGACCTCCAGCAGGGCAACGTGGGCTGGACGATCAGCGGCGTGACGCCGGGCCGGGCCTTCACGGTCAAGGCGGCCGACACGTCGGGCGTCCAGGATTTCGAGATCGCCTTCTACCCGTCGCTGGCCGCCTGCCAGGACTCGGCCACCGGGCTGCCCCACACCACGGTGGCGGGCGACGAGCAGGGCGTGGTCCCGGCGGGCGCGGCGGTGGCACTGGTGACGCTCTACTCGGGCACGCCGGGCGCCGAGTTCACCTACCGGGAGTACGACTTCGCCATGCCCGCCCGAGAGGGCCGCAAGCCGGTCACCGTGGTGGCCGTGGTCGACGGCGGGTTCAGCCCGTACCACCTCGACTTCCGAGGCTCTGAGCATCCGTTCAACCGCAACGCCGACCCGTCGGACGACATCGACTTCACCGCCGACCCGGCCACCTACATCGACGCCATGCCCGCCACCACGCCGCTGACGGTCACCCTGCCCGCCGACCCCGCGGCCGACGTGAGCACCCTGGCCGACGGGCCGGACAAGGAGGCGTTCGCCCAGATCGAGCCGTCCACCCCGGAGGACGTGAAGCTGTACCGCTTCCCCGGCACCAAGATCATCGCCGCGGCCGACTTCGCCGAGCCCGACGGCATCGGCCCCGTTCCGGTGTTCGACCCGCAGCCCTTCTACGGGGACAACGACTCGCACGGGACCCGCTCGGCCGCAGTGGCCGCGGGCAACATCCACGGCACCTGCCCGGAGTGCGTGTTCGTGCTCATCAACGGGACCACCCCCAAGGCCCTGGCCTGGGCCGCCTCCCAGCCGTGGATCGACGTGGTGACTAACTCCTACGGCCACAACACGGTCGGCGACCTGGTGCTGGGCCAGGTCCGGGACAACATCTACTTCGGCTCGCCCATCGAGGCCACCCGCCAAGCCGTGGAGGACGGCCAGACCATCGTGTTCAGCGCGGGCAACGGGTTCGCCAACGCCTTCGACGTGCCCATGCTCACCTACTGGTCGAGCGAGAAGGGGCCGGACTGGATGGTCACCGTCGGCGCCGTCGACCCGCGGGCGGACCAGCAGTACTCCGGGGCGGGCAAGCCGGTCGACATCTCGTCGTACGGCTCGTCCTACCCGTCGACCGGCGGCCCCACTGCCAATGGCGAGGGCGAGCACTCCGGCACGTCGAACGCGGCACCGGTGACGGCGGGGACGTTCGCGGCCGTGATCCAGCGGGGCCGCGAGTTGCTGGTCGACCTGACCGAGGGGCACTCGGGCGGCGTGGTGGCGTCGGGCCAGGCGGTGGCGTGCGGCCCGGCCAACGCCGACTGCCCGTTGGGCGATGGCGTGCTGACCCGGGCCGAGGTGCAGAAGACCGTCTTCGAGAACGTGCTGCCCTCGCACCCGGGCGTGGCCGCCGACACGGTGTGGCCCTCGACCCAGTTCAACTACTACTACCAGGGGCACGGCGTGATCGGCGGGCGCATGAACCAGCAGCGGTATCTCGTCGAGCAGCAGCGGTTTGCCGATGCCCTGGTGGGCTCGGTGGCCTCGTTCCCCCGGCCCGCGGGCGAGCGCAACTGGATGACGGTCGACTCGAAGTGCCGCCAGGGCCTGTGGGGGGCGTGGACGGGCGGGTACTTCGACGGGACGCGGCCCGCCCTCGACCCGGTGGCCGACCCCATCGCCAGCGCGTTCGACAAGGCCTGCTCACAGGCGCCCGACCGGGCCTTCGCCGACGTGGCCAAGCTGGTCGCGGGCTAGCCCTCCCGCCTCACGGCGGACTGGAGGACATAGCCCTGGGAAACCACGCGCTATGTCCTCCAGACAGGCGGACTCAGCGCCTCCGCCACTCCTCGATGAGGGCGGCCTCCTCCTCGGCCGTGGGCACGCCCGCCATGACGTGGCCCTCGGCCAGCCGCCCCCGGTCCCACGCCAGGGTGTCGGCCGCCGTCTCCTCGGTCGTGCGGTTGTGGAACCCATGGGCCTCGGCCCGGGCGGGCGAGCAGCGGAACAGCCCGTCGTAGTCCATGGACGTGGGGATGTAGAACGGGAAGTGCACCTCCCGGTCCGACGCCTCCAAAAACGCCTCGTCGATCCACTCGACCTCGATCTCGGTGCCCGCGGCCGCCGCGCAGGCGGCGATGAGGCCGGCCAGCTCGAGCGGGGTCGACGGGCCGACCGTGTTGAACGCCCCCGACAGGCCCTCGGCCGTGGCCTTGACGATGAAGTCGCCCTGGTCCCGGCCGTGGACGGCCTGCACCGCCTGGTCCGGCCTGCCCGGCGCGGCCACGACTCCGCCCTGCGCCGCTCGTCGCACCCAGTAGGTGAAGCGGTCGGTGGGGTCGTGGGGGCCGGCCACGATGCCGGGGCGGATGATGGTCGAGCGTTGGCCGAACAGGTCCGACACGGCCTGCTCGCACAGGACCTTGAGGCCGCCGTACGTCTCGTTGTCGACCTCCTCGGTGGTCGGGTCGTCGACCGTGGCCAAGGCGTGGTCCTCGCTCACCGGCCCGTCGCCCACGTCCGCGTACACCGAGCACGTCGACACGAACGTGTAGTGGCCCACCCGCCCGTCGACCGCGGCGGCCGCCTCCCGCACGGCCCGGGGGAAGTAGCCGTTCACGTCGACGAGCGCATCCCACTCGCCCTGGGCCAGCGAGGCGTAGTCGCCCTCGCGCCGGTCGCCCGCCCGGCGCTCGCAGTCCGGGAAGAGGCCGGGGTTGGTCCGGCCCCGGTTGAACAGCGTGACCTCGTGGCCCTCGTCCAGCGCCGCCTCCACGATGTGCCTGCCGACGAACGAGGTCCCACCGAGCACAAGCAGTCGCATAGGCCGAGCCTAGGGTTGGCCGCATGGCCGAGTTGAAGGTTGAAGTGGACCCCGCCGAGGTGGGGCTCGACCCCCAGCGGCTGGCCCGGATCGACAGCCACTTCCGGCGGTTCGTGGACGACGGCCGTCTGCCGGGGTGGCTGCTGACGGTGAGCCGCCGGGGCCAGGTGGCGCACGTGTCGGCCTATGGCGACCGGGACAAGGAGGCGGGCCTGCCGGTCGAGCTGGACACCCTGTTCCGCATCTTCTCGATGACCAAGCCGGTGACGTCGGTGGCGGCCATGATGCTGTACGAGGAGGGCGGGTTCGAGCTCAAGGACCCGGTGCACCGCTTCATCCCGAGCTTCCGGGACATGCGGGTCTACACGTCCGGTTCGACCATGAGCCCGTTCACCGTGCCCGCGCTGGAGCCCATGCGGATCTGGCACCTGCTCACCCATACGGCCGGGCTCACCTACGGGTTCCACCACGCCCACCCGGTCGACGCCATGTACCGGGCCGCGGGCTTCGAGTGGGGGGCGCCCCGGGGCCTCGACCTGGCCGGGTGCTGCGACGCGCTGGCGGGCCTGCCGCTGCTGTTCCACCCCGGCGCCGAGTGGAACTACTCGGTGGCCACCGACGTGCTCGGCCGGGTCGTGGAGGTCCTGGCCGGCAGGGCCTTGGACGAGGTGCTGGCCGAGCGCATCCTGCGGCCGCTCGGCATGACCGACACCCGCTGGTGGGTGGACGAGCCGGATGCCGCGCGTCTGGCCGCGCTCTACGTTCCCGACCCGGGCACCGGCGCGGCGCTGCGACACGACGTGATCGGCAACGGCGCGCTGCACCCGCCGGACCTGCTCAACGGAGGCGCCGGACTCGTCTCCACGGCCCACGACTACGACCGCTTCACCCGCATGCTGCTGAGCGGCGGAACCCTGGACGGCACACGGTTGCTCAGCCCGCGCACCCTGCGGTACATGACGCGCAACCACCTGCCCGGTGGCGGGCTGCTGTCCTCGATGGGCCGGGGCCAGTTCTCCGAGACGGCGTACGACGGGATCGGATTCGGGCTCGGCTTCTCGGTGCTCGTCGACCCGGTGGCCTACAAGGTGCCTGCCTCACAGGGCGAGTTCGCCTGGGGCGGCGCGGCCAGCACCGCCTTCTGGGTCGACCCGGCCGAGCAGATCACGGCCGCCTTCTTCACCCAGCTGCTGCCGTCGCGCACCTACAGCATCCGGACCGAGCTGCGGCAGCTCGTCTACGCGGCGCTGGCCGAGGAGGAGAGGGCCGGCTAGAACAGCGCGTTGGCCAGGGCACGCCGACCGGCCTGCACCCGCGAATCCTCGGGGTCGAGGATCGACAGCAGATCGAGCAGGTGCACACGGGCCTGGTCGCGGTCCTCCCCGGAGGTGCGGCGGACCAGCTCCACGAGCCGGTCGATGGCCGGCTGGATCTGCTCGCCGAGCACCTCCAGGTCCGCCGCGCGCAGCTGCGCGGCCACGTCGTCGGGGGCGTCGGCGGCCCGCTGGAGCGCCTCGCGTGGGTCCACGCCCTCCGTGCGCTGCAGCAGCTGGGCGAACGCGCGACCGGTCAGGGCCTCCTGGTCGGCCGGTCGGCGGGCCAGCAAGGCGTCGTACGCCGCGATGGCGGCCGGCCAGTCCTCGCGTGCGACGGCGTCCTCGGCCTCGATCAGCTCCGGCTCCACCGGCGCCTCGGCGGGCTGGTCGGCCCCGGCCTCCCCTGCCGCACCGGCACCGGGCAGGCCGGCCTGCTCGGCGGCGGCGAGCACCTGGTCGAGGAAGCTGCGGACGTCCTTCTCCGGCAGCGCGCCGGTGAAGCCCTGCACCAGCCGGCCACCGAGCGCGAGCAACACCGTCGGGATGCTCTGGATGCCGAGCTGTCCGGCCAGCGCCTGGTTGCCGTCGACGTCGATCTTGGCCAGCACCCAGGCGCCGCCGTCGGCCTCGGCCATCCGCTCCAGCACCGGCGAGAGCTGCTTGCACGGGCCGCACCAGTCGGCCCAGAAGTCGAGCAGCACCGGCACGGTCATCGACCGCTCGAGCACCTCGGCCTCGAACGTCGCCTCGGTGACGTCGAGGACGTGCGCGGACGTCGACGCCGGCGCTGCCGGGGTGGCCGGCTGCTTGAGCGAGGACAGGTCGATCGCGCCGGCGATGTTGAGGTCGGTTGGCCTTCTCTGCATGTCCCTACTCAACACGACGGGGAGCCGGTCCGATTCCGCCGCCTACGCTGCCCGTCGTGGAGCTCACGCCGGAAGCGGGTCGTGTCCTCGGCTGCCTGGTGGAGAAGCAGTTGACGACCCCGCAGGCGTACCCGATGACGGAGAACGCCCTTCTCGCCGCGTGCAACCAGACGACCAGCCGCGATCCCGTCGTGCAGTACGACGTGGCGACGGTGCGCCTCGCGGTCCGCGAGCTCCGGCAGCTGGACCTGCTCCGGACGGTGCACCGGCCGGGCGAGCGCAGCGAGAAGCACCGCCACCAGCTCGAGGAGTCGGCCGGGCTGTCCACGGCCGAGCAGGTGCTGCTCGCGCTGCTGCTGCTTCGGGGGCCGCAGACGGCGGCGGAGCTGCGGGCCCGCGCCGAGCGCAGGCACGCCTTCGGCGCAGGCGCCGAGGTCGAGGCGACGCTGCGCGCCCTGGGCGAGCGCCAGGAGCCGCTCGTCGAGCTCCTCGCCCGCCAGCCGGGGCAGAAGGAGGCGAGGTACACCGACGCGGTCGTCGCGACCTCGCCGGCGCCGACGCTGCGACTGGTGGCGGACGTCGAGCCGACCGAGGACGCGCCCCCGCTGGACGTCGCCCAAGAGCTGAGCGCCCTTCGGGAAGAGGTGGCGCAGCTGCGTGCCGAGGTCGCCGAGCTGCGCGCACGCAGCTAGCTAGAAGCGGGGCGGCTCGGTGTAGCTGCCCCAGAGCTCGCGCAGGGCGCCGCAGACCTCGCCGAGCGTCGCCTCGGCGCGGATCGCGTCGAGCATCGCCGGGATGGTGTTGCCGTCACCCTTCGCGACCTCGACCAGGTCGGCGAG
>DASYMT010000132.1:0-2450 GCA_036008925.1 Acidimicrobiales bacterium
TGTCGGGGACGGGCCAGACCCTCGGCACCGTCGCCGTCGCCGTGGTCGTGTACTCCCGCACCCACTCCAACGCATGGGTGGCCGCCGCGGCCACGTCGCGGCTGCTGCCTTACGTCCTCTTCTCCGCTGCGGGCGGCGTGGTCGCCGACCGCCTCGGTTGGGTGCGCACGCTCAAGCTGTCGAGCCTGGGCCGGGCCGTGCTGACCGCCGGGCTTGCCGTGGGCGCCGCGGCAGGGGCCCCGGCGGCGGTGATGGTGGGCCTGGCCTTCGCCGCGGCCGCAGTGGGGACGCCGTGCTATCCGGCGGTGGCCGCCACCACGCCCGCCCTCGTCCCGACCGAGGACCTGGTCCCTGCCAACGGACTGCTCACCACGGTCGAGAGCACGGCCTTCATGCTCGGCCCGGCCATCGGCGGAGCCGTCCTCAGCGTGGCCGACCCCACCGCCACATTCGTCGTCAACGTCGTAGTCCTGCTGGCCGCCTTCGTCGTCTTCCGGCCGCTGGGCGACGTGGCTCCTTCGCCCCGACCGCCCGAGGGCGAGAGCCTGTGGCAGGCCGGGCGGGCCGGCGTCCGCGCCGCAGCGTCGACGCCGGACGCGGCTGCACCCCTGCTGTTCGTCATGGCCGCCAATCTGGTCTACGGGGTGGCCCTCGTCGCTCTCATCCCCGCCGCGGCCCAGCTCCTCCACGCCGGAAGGGAGGGCTACGGCTATCTCAACGGCGCCCTCGGGGCGGGCGCGCTGGCCGGGGTCCTTGTGGCCAACCGGCTAGCCCGGACCCACCGCCCCCATGCCGCCATCGGCGCCGCGGCCGTGCTCACGAGCGTGCCCTTCGTCGTCTTGGCGGGCACCGGGTCGCTGTGGCCCGCGGCGGCGCTGATGGTCGTCTCGGGCGCGGCGGGCGTGGTGACCGAGGTGCTGGCCGTCACCGTCCTGCAGCGGGTGGTGGCCCCGGAGCTGCTGGCCCGGATCTTCGGGATCTTCGACGCCTTGGCCGTGGGGAGCATCCTGGCCGGGTCCGTCGTCACGCCCCTCCTGTTGAGCACCCTGGGCATCACGGGCACGTTGGCCGCCGTCGGCATCGGAGTGCCTGCGGCCGCCGTGCTCGGCAGCCGCCCGCTGCTGGCCGCGGCGCGGCGGGGCGAGGCCTGGCGGGCCCGGACCGACCCCGTCGTCGACCTCCTCGAAGGCCTCCCCGTACTGCACGGCGCGGGACGGGTGGCGCTGCAGGCGCTGGCCGGGGCCGCTACCGAGGAGCGGGTCGCGGCCGGGCAGGAGGTCGTGGTCCAGGGCGACGGGCCGGACGACTTCTTCGCCATCCGCCACGGCCGCTTCACCGTGTGGCAGGACGGGCAGGAGCTGCGGGTGCTGGGGCCGGGCGACGGCTTCGGCGAGATCGGCCTGTTGGAGGGGGTGCCCCGCACCGCGACGGTCCGAGCCCTTGAGCCGGGAGTGGTCCTGCGGGTGCGGGGCGAGGACTTCGTCGCCGCCGTCATCGGGTGGCGGGCCGGGCTGGCCTCACCCTGACGGGCGAGAGGCTCAGAGCCCCGCAGGCAGCCCGGCCAGGAAGGGCGGGAGCTGGATGTTCGCTACCGCCAACGCCCGCCTCAGGACGAGCGCCACCGCTGCCTCTTCCGCACCGCCCGCGCACCACGCCCCCGACTCGGCCAGCCGGTCGATGAACCGGGCCAGGTCAGGGCCGCGATGTCGTCAGCGAGGGCGGTTTCGGGAGGCCCAGTCGCTCAGCCGTGCAGCATGGGGAACAGCGGCCCGGCCACGTGATGGCGCGGGTAGGCCGCGCCCGCCGTCCCGCCCGTCCCGGGGGAATCCCCGATCAGCCGCACGGCGATGGCCCAGTACGTGCGCTTCCACTGGGCCCACTCCTTGTCGAGCTTGACCATGCCCTCAAGCAGCGCGGGCGGCGGCGGCCCGGCCTCGACCAGCTCCTCGATGGTCGGACGGCCCTCCTCCTTCGCGGCCAGGTCGACGATGTTGGGCTCGGTATAGCCCAATAAGCCCATGCGGTCCGGGGTCTGGCGCGAACAGGTCAGCTCGATCTGCTTGAAGGAGTCGGACTGAAGGCCGCTGGCGCCCGGGGTCATCGTCCGGATCCGGGCGAAGCTCTCAGCGGACATGGTGCCGAGGATGCGGAAGAACGGGATGGCGCGGGTCAACGTCGTGGCCGCCTGGCGGATCTCTGTCGTGGCGGTGTCTTCATCGCCCCGTTCGAGTGCGTCGCGGCCGGCCGTCAGACTGCGCGCCATCCCCGCGAACACCACCTCGAAGAGTTGGAGCACCCGAAGGAACATCACCTCGTCCGCAACGTCGGTGACCGGCACCACAAGGACGCGGACCACGTCGCTGAGCCGCCGGGGGATGACGGCCGCCACCCGCTCCGCCACCCGGCTGGTGGCGCTGAGCAGCTCGCGCTCGAGGGGCCCCGCTCCGCTG
>DASYMT010000133.1:0-5997 GCA_036008925.1 Acidimicrobiales bacterium
GCTGTTCTTCGGCCCGTCGCCCGTCACCGACTACGACGGGGCCCGCGCCTCCTGCTCGACCGGCCAGTACGCCGAGCTGTTCCGGGGCCTGCTGGACCGGGGCGTCGCCTTCGCCCCGGGTCCCTACGAGGCCCTCTTCCCCTCCCTGGCCCACACCGAGGCCGACATCGCCGCCACCCTCGAAGCAGTGTCCGCCGCCGCCCCTGCATAGGGCAGTTGACCGCTCGGCGGGTCGGCGTCGAACCGACCGCTGGACGTTGTGGTCAGTGCTTCATCAGGCCGAGGCCGTAGACGCCGCACACGTGCTCGACCAGGCGGTCGAGGCCTACTTCGGGGAAGCCGGGCACGGAGATGGCCAGCGACGTGACCCCGTGTACCAGCGCCCACAGGCCCGTGGCCACCAGCAGCGCGTCGGTCTCGGCCAGCGCGCCCGAGTCGATGCAGCGCCGCACGTTGTCCACCAGGTGCCCGAAGCCGCTGACCGTCGAGAGCCGCTCGGCGTCCGCCCTGACCAGCAACGCGGCCGTCTTGTTCATGAAGAGGATGCGATAGTGCTCGGGGAACTCGACCCCGAAGCGCACGTAGGCCTGGCCCCGCATGTTGAGCTGCTCGATCGGGTTGTCGATGCCCGCCACCGCCCGCTCCACGAACTCGTCGAACTGGCGGAACTGGAGTTCGCACACGGCCAGCAGCAGCCCGTCCTTGTCGGCGAAGTGCAGGTAGATGGACGGGGCGGTCACGCCCACGGCCTGGGCCACGGCCCGCACCGAGACGGCCTCCTCGTCGCCCGTCTTCAGCAGCAGCTCGGACGCAGCCGCCAGGATCTCCTCCCGCAGGCGGTCGCCCTCGCCCCGCTTGGCCCGGGGCCGCCGGGCGGGCGCAGCTATGAAGGGACCTCGGCTTCGCGCATCACCCCCACGTTGTAGCCGATCGACTCACCCTCGCTGAACCCCCACCGGTCGTGGACCCGGCGCAGGAACGACGGCGCCCACCAGTTGGCGTTGCCCGCCAGCCGCATGAAGGCGGGCACCAGGGCGGCCCGGATGAGGGTGGCGTCCATGAGCACAGCCATGGTGAGCCCCACCCCGAACAGCTTGATGAAGGTCACGTCCGACGTGGCCGTGGCGATGAACACGACGGCCAACAGGGCGGCGGCGGCCGTGACGATCCGGCCCGTCCGCTCCAGGCCCATGGCTACCGACGTCACCGTGTCGCTGCCTCGGTCGTGCTCCTCCTTGATGCGCGACAGCAGGAAGACCTCGTAGTCCATGGACAGCCCGAAGGCCACGCAGAACATGAGGATGGGCGTGGTCGTGTCGAGCATCCCCGTGGCCGTGAAGCCCCCCAGCAGCCCGGAGGCGTGACCCTCCTGGAAGATCCACACCATGGCCCCGAACGTGGCGGTCAGCGACAGCAGGTTGAGCACCACCGCCTTGGCGGGCACCAGCAGGCTGCCGAACAGCAAGAACAGCACCACGAAGGTGATGACGGCCACGATGAGCCCGGCCACCGGGAGCTTGGAGAACAGGCTGGCCTTGGAGTCGACCAGTTGGGCCGACGCGCCGGTCGTCGACACCGGGAACGGCGCGGGCGTGGACCGGATGGCCTTCACCAGCGCCTCCCCCTCGGGCGAGTAGGGCTCGACCGTCGGCACCACCGAGAGGAACGTCCCGGCGGGCGACGTGAAGCGGGCGTGCAACGCGGTGGGCGGCAGGACGAGCGTGCCGCCGATGTACGAGCCGGTGGCCGCGTCGACCCGGGCCACGCCGGGAAGGCGGGACAGCCGCCCGGCATAGTCGCCCGCGTCGGCGCCCTTGGCCCCCAGGCCCACCACCGACAGGGCGAAGGCCTCGTTGGACGAGAAGTTGGCCCGGATCTGGTCGCTCACCTGCCGCCCCGGAGCGGACGCGGGGAGCACCCGGTCGTCGGGCAGCCCGAACTGCACCTTGAGGAACGGCGCCCCCAGCATGAGCAGCACGAAGATCACGACGGTGGCGATGGGGACGGGCCTGCGCATCACCATGGTCGCCACCCGGTGCCAGAACCCCTCGCCCACCTCCTTGGGATGGCGCTTGAACAGCACCAGGCTGTCGACCTTGGTGCCCAGGACGGCGAGCAGCGCGGGCAGCACCACCACCGCGGCCACGCCCGCCAGCAGCACCACCGCGATCCCCGCGTAGGCGAACGAGCGCAGGAAGGCGAGGGGGAACACCATGAGCGCAGCCAGTGAGGCGGCCACCGTCAAGGCGCTGAACGCCACCGTCTTGCCCGCCGTCTCCACCGTGCGGACCACGGCGTCGTCGGGCGCCCGTCCGGCCCGAAGCTCCTCGCGAAAGCGCGACACCACGAACAGCGAGTAGTCGATGGCCAGGCCCATCCCCATCGACGTGGTGAGGTTGAGCGAGAAGATCGACACGGTGGTCATGGCGGCCACGATCCGCAACACGAGCATGGTCCCGACGATGGCGATGATCCCGATGCCGATGGGCAGCCCGGCCGCCACCACGCTGCCGAACACGAGCACGAGCAGCACGAGGGTGATGGGGATGGCGATGGCCTCGGCCTTCTTCAGGTCCTTCTCGATGGTGGTGCCCACCTCGTGGAACACCTCGGCGTACCCGCCCACCTGCACGGTGGCGGCGGACGTGGACTGCGAGTACTTGGGCCCGAGCACGCCCATGCGGTCCTGCACGCTGTCGTCGCCGCCGCTGACCCGGGCCAGCACGAGGGCCTGTCGCCCGTCCTTGCTCCGCAGCGGTGCTGCCCCGTTCAGGGTCCAGTACGACAGGGCGGCCTGGATGCCCGGCTCGCGGGCCAACTGCTCGGTGAGGCGGCGGCCCATGGCGGTCACGTCGGGGGCGTTGACGTTGCCGGACGTGGCCGTCACCAGCAGCACCATGTTGGGCTGGCCGCCGCCGAAGTCCTTGGTGAGGGCCTGGTCGGCGAGGAACGACTCGGAGTTGGGGTCGTCGAAGCCGCCGGAGCTGAGGTGCTGGGCCACGCCGCCGCCCACCGCGCCCGCGCCGATGACGGCGAGCAGCGTGACGGCGAGGACGAGCCTGCGGCGGGCGATGATGACGCGGGCCAGACGACCGAGCATGGGGGGTCCCTCCAAAGTTCCACCTAACCGTGTTCAGTGAAAGCGCAGCAGGGCGCGCTGTCTACGAGATTTCCGTCACAGTGCTCCGGGGTAGCTAGGAGTAGTGAGGACTCGCCTGGCCTGGTTGTGCATGTGCGCGGCGGCCGCACTCGTCCTGCCCGCCCCGTCGTCGGCTGCATCGAGCCCGACGTTCACCGGCCCGGTCCGGGTCGACGACCCCAAGGTCTCGGGCAGCAACGCGGCCAACGAGCCCGCCACCGTGGTCGACAAGAACAACGTCCGGTACGTGGCATACCAGGGAGGCAGCCAACTGGCCGTCTCGAACGACGGCGGCCGCACGTGGACGCACCGGGGCGGGGCGGACGCCCTGTCGAAGAACGTGACCGGGTGCGACCCGCAGGTCGACGTGGGCGACGTGGAGCTGGCCACCGACCCGGCCGGGCGCACCTACTTCGCCGACCTCCAGGCCAGTGTGGGCATTCCTACGGACACCGGGTTGCAGGCCATCGTGGGCACCAGCGACGACGGGTTCCAGACCTACGGCGGGACGTGCTCGTCGCACCAGGTCTTCAGCGTCGACCGGGAGTGGATGGCGGCCTACACCCCGCCCGGCAAAGCCTCGGCCGAGACCCGCCTCTACCTCACGTACCACGACTTCGGCCCGAACACGATGTGGGTCAACGTGTCGAAGGACGGGGGCAAGACGTGGGCCGCGCCGGTCGACGCCATCACCGACCCGCCCGCCGTCCTCAACAGCTTCTGCGACACCGTCCCCGCGGGCGTGGCCGTCGACCCCGGGACGGGGTGGGTGTACGTCGGGTGGACGGCAGGGTCGAGCGCGCCGAGCAACGTGGCCACCGGCTGCAACTACACGCAGGGCACCGTGTTCAACCACTTCTTCGTGGCCGTCTCGAAGGACGAGGGGGCGACGTGGACGTCGACCGACGCCTTCGCGGGCCCCGACGTGGCCGCGTCCGAGCCCGCCGACATGTCCGAGATCTTCGGCTCCATCGCCGTCGACCGGGCGGGCGGCGTGCACATCGCCTTCCCCGACTTCCTCAACGGCGAGTTCGGGGCCTACTCGGCTTCGTCGCCCCCGGCCGACGGCGCGGGGCACCTGGCCTTCGGGATGCCCGTCAAGGTCAACGGGCCCGACGTGCACACCGCCT
Organism: Acidimicrobiales bacterium; assembly: GCA_036008925.1. Taxonomy (GTDB): domain Bacteria; phylum Actinomycetota; class Acidimicrobiia; order Acidimicrobiales; family JAUTXP01; genus DASYMT01. The sequence continues at coordinate 4,270 of DASYMT010000133.1, forward strand.
ACTTCACCCGGCTGGTGGCGGGCGACGCGGGCAGGCTCGACCTCATCTATCTCGGCTCGCCGGTGAAGAACGTCATCGCCACGCCCGCCAACAAGCTGGCCTTCGACGGCACCGACCCGGCCAAGCCCAACTGCCGGCCCGAGGTCGGCTCCAACGTGCAAGGCGTGCGCTTCCCGGGCAAGCCGTGCCAGATGCCCGCCGACGCCCCCTGGTACCTCTACATGGCCCAGACGCTCGACGGCGGCGGCTCATGGGCCAACCAGAAGGTGCGGGCCGATGCTGTGCACACCGGCGACATCTGCACCCTCGGCATCTTCTGCCTGCCCGGCGACAACCGCGACCTGGCCGACACCAACGACATCAAGACCGACAGCACGGGCGGCGCCCAGATCGCCTACACGTATGAGCCCGCCGACGCCTCGCGCACGGAGATCGACTTCCAGTGCCAGACGGGCGGGCCCGGCCTGCTGGCCCGCGTGGCCGTCACCTCCTGCCTCGACGCGGTGGTCACCCCGGTAGCCGCGGGCGGCGGCGGGGCGGCCGGGTCGACGGGCGGCAGCGGCGCGGGCACCCTGCCCGCCACGGGCGGCCGGGACCGCACCACCCTGCTGGCCGCCCTCGCCCTCCTGCTCCTCGCCTTCTGGGCCCGTCTTTCCGCCTCCACCCGACCGCTTTGATCGCGCTCACGTCGGCATAACGACGTAGGCGCGATCAAACGCAGTTTCGGAAGGGAAGGCTCGGCTGGGGGGCTCAGGCCGCGGGGGCGAGACGGGCGATGGCGGCCACCGCCTTGTAGGCGGCCTCGGCCGGGCCCAGCTCGTCGGGCCGGAGCAGGTTGGCCATGATGCGCAGCACCCACTCCATCAGCGACTTGGAGTGCATGCCGGTCGACACCAAGAGCCGCATCAGCTCGGGCCGGCCAATGATGCGGACGAAGGCCCGGGCCACCTTGAAGTACAGCCCGTACTGCTCTTGCAGCAGGCGGGGGTACTCCTGGAGCACCAGCCCGTCGTCGGCGGCCAGCGCCTCACCCAACACACCGGCGGCCAGCCTGCCCGTCTCGTACGCGTAGGCGATGCCCTCGCCGTTGAACGGGTTGATCGACCCGCCCGCGTCGCCGGTCACCAGCCAGGTGGGCCCCACATGCGGCCCCACCGACATACCCATGGGCAGCCGCCCGCCCGTGGCCGGCCCGCACGCCGTCTCAGCCGAGATGCCCCACGACGAGGGCGCGTAGTCCACGAACGCCTCCATCAGGTGGGTGGTGTTGACCGCCTTCCACTGGTTGAAGGTCGAGAGCAGGCCGATGCCCACGTTCACCCGCCCGTCGCCCACCGGGAAGATCCAGCCGTAGCCGGGCAGCACGTTGCCGGCCTTGTCCCGGATATCGAGGTGCGACTCGATCCACGGGTCGTCGTGCCGGGGCGACTCGAAGTACCCCCGGATGGCCATGCCCAGCGGGTAGTCCCGCCGCCGAGAGGTCCCCAGCGACCGGCCGAAGCGGGAGTTGGCCCCGTCGGCCACCACCACGTAGCGGGCCCGCACCTCCTCCACCGCGCCGCCCTCGGCCTTCCGTCGGACCGCCGCGCCCCGCACCAGCCCGCCTTCGAGCACGGGGGCCACCGCCTCGCTCTGGTCCCACAGCGCGGCTCCGGCCTTGACCGCCCGTTCGGCCACCAGGTGGTCGAGGTCCTTGCGGGTCACTACATACCCGTACGAGGGGAAGTC
>DASYMT010000134.1:0-8454 GCA_036008925.1 Acidimicrobiales bacterium
GGGCGGCGGCGATGGCGCCCGCCAACGCGGTGCCCGCCGTGCGGTCGCCCAGGCCGCCCGCGGGCTGGGGCGGCGTGCCGTCCTCGCCCCGGTACGAGTCGGCCGCGCCGGAGAACGACCAGAAGGCGCCGTGGTCGTAGCTGGGCCAGTCGCGCGCCTCGGACTCCACGCCGTACCCGTTGAGCTGGGCGTACACCAGCGCGGGGTTGGCCGCGTGGGCGGTGTCCCAGTCGAGGCCGAGGCGGGCCAGCGCGGCGGGGCGCATGTTGGTGACGAACACGTCGGCCCACTGGAGGAGCTTGCGGGCCGTCTCGGCGTTGTCGGGATCGGTGAGGTCGAGGGCCACGCTGCGGCGGCTGCGGTTGTGCAGGTCGAAACGGGGGTTCTTGCCGTTGGCGCTGCCCGGGCCGCGGGCGGGGTCGCCGGTGGGCGGCTCGATCTTGACCACCTCGGCCCCCCAGTCGGCCAGGACGGTGGCGCAGGCCGGGCCCGCGGCGAAGCGGCCCGCCTCCAGGACCTTGACGCCCTCCAGGGGCAGGCCCTGCTGCTGGACGGGGCTCACTTGGACGCCTTCTCGGGGGCGAAGTGGATGGCCGGGTCGAAGCGCCAGTAGCGGGCGATGGCCCCGGCGTCGACCCGCAGGTCGGTGCCGGTCACCATGGCCGCCGCGTCGGACGAGAGGTAGACGGCGGCCTTGCCGTAGTCCGACGGGCCGGGCAGCTTCCCGAGCGGGATGTGGTCGGCCGTGTTGGCGAAGGCGGCCAGGGCCTCGGGAGGCGGCGGGGCCACACCCCAGCGCGTGGCCCGCTCCGCGCCCTCGCTCGGGTCGGTGGCCGTGGGGGTGAGGACGTTGACCCGGATGCCCAGGTGGGCGAACTCCATGGCCAGGCTCTGGGTGAAGTTCAACAGGCCCGACTTGCCGGTGCAGTAGCCGATGTTGCCGGGCTCGCCCTGGTGGGCCGCGGTCGAGGTGAGGTTGATCACGCTCCCGGGGCGGCCGCTGTCGACCATGCGGCGGATGGCGGCCCGCGAGTTGAGGAAGGCCCCGTTCAAGATGACGGCGAGCTGGCGCTGCCACTCGTCGAACGGCATGTCGAGCAGGCCCTTCACGTTGAACCACACCGCCGCGTTGACCAGGATGTCGACCGGGCCGAGTTGGGACTCCACCTCGTCGAAGGCCCGCTCCACCGCGGCCTCGTCGGTCACGTCCACGCCCAGGCCGAGGGACTCGCGGCCCAGGGCCTCGATGTCGCCGGCCGCGTGGCGGGCGAAGTCGGCGTTGACGTCGAAGCACGCCACCGCCGCGCCCGCCCGGCCCAGCTCGATGGCGATGCCCGAGCCGATGTTGGGGCTGGTCCCGGTGACGACCGCGACCTTGCCCGCCAGGGGAAGACTCATGGAGGCAGTTCAACGGCGGCGCGTTAACGAGGCCGTTATGGACCTGCGCCGGGTGTGGGCGGCAACAGGCCCGTCGTTACCTTCGACCGGTGATCGAGACTCCCGTGCTGGTCGTCGGCGCAGGCCCGGTGGGGCTCACCCTGGCCGTCGACCTGGCCCGCCGCGGCGTCGACTGCCTGCTCATAGAGCAGAAGGACGAGCCCCTGCGCCTGCCCAAGATGGAGCGGTGCAACGCCCGGTCGATGGAGATCTACCGGCGCATGGGGCTGGCCGACCGGATCAGGGCCTTGAGCTTCCCGGCCGACGCCCGCATGGACGTGTGCGTGATGAAGACGATGGCCGACGAGCCGCTGGTGCGCCTGGCCTATCCGTCGGTGGCCGAGATGAAGGCGGCCGCGGCGGCGTGCGGGGACGGGTCGCTGCCGTTGGAGCCGTACCAGGTGGTGTCGCAATACACCTTGGAGCCGTTCTTGCGCTCGGTGGCCGAGGGGCTCCCGCACGCCGACGTGCGGTTCGGTCTTGGCCTTGAGTCGTTCACGCAGGACGCGGCCGGGGTCACCGCCGTCGTGCGTTCGCCCGACGGCGTGGTCGACACGGTGCGGGCCCAGTACCTGGTGGGCACCGACGGCGGGCGGTCGACGGTGCGCAAGGCGCTGGGCATCGAGCTGTCGGGCGATGGCGGCATCGCCAGGAGGAACCAGGTCTTCTTCCGGTCCGAGAAGTTCTTCGAGCTGTGCCCTTCGCTCCAGGCCCGCATGTACTTCTTCGCCAACACGGACGAGTCGATCATCACCGTCCAGGACGACCTCAAGCACTTCTCGTTCCACACCGGCTGCTTCGGGTCGCAGGACGAGATCCTCCAGATCATGCAGGAGACCATCAACCTGCCGATCGACATCGAGTTCATCGCGGCCACGCCCTGGACGCTGCACCTGCTGGTGGCCGACCGGTACATGGAGCAGCGGGTGTTCCTGGCAGGCGACGCCGTTCATCTGGTGATCCCCGCGGGCGGCCTGGGGCTGAACACCGGCATCGCCGACGCGGTGGACCTGTCGTGGAAGCTGGCCGGGGTCTTGCAAGGGTGGGGCGGGCCTGGCCTGCTGCCGGGGTATGAGGCCGAGCGCCGGCCCGTCGGGCTGCGCAACACGTCGGCCAGTCGGTACGCGACCGAGGGCCAGCGCACCTGGCGGGCCGCGGTGCGGCCATACATCGGGGAGGACACGCCCGAGGGCCGGGGCACCGAGAGGGCCGTGGTGCGGTTGGCGTCGGTGGAGCAGCGCAAGACGCACGAGATGGTGGGGACGGAGCTGGGCTACCGCTACGAGGGCTCGCCGCTGGTGTGCTCGGAGGACTCGGCCGAGGCCGGCGACTGGCCGCCCGACGTGCGGGAGGTCTACGTGGCCACGTCCCGGCCCGGGGCCCGGCTGCCGAACATGTGGCTGTCGGACGGGCGGGCCGTGCAGGACGTGGCGGGCGACGGCTACACGCTGTTGCGCCTGTCGCCCGCCGCGCCGTCGACTGAGGCGTTGGAGGAGGCGCTGCGCTCGTACGGCGCGCCCTTGGAGGTCCTCGACCTCGACGAGCCCAGGCTGCGCGAGGTGTACGGCCGGGACCTGCTGCTGCTGCGCCCCGACCTGCACGTGGCCTGGCGGGGCGACGCGCCTCCCGCCGACCCCGCCGCCGCCGACATCGCCGCCAAGGTCACCGGCCACTGACCACCTCGCGTTTCCACAGGGACAGTGCCTGTGGAAACGCGAGGTGGACGGCGGTCAGGCGAGGCGTTGGGCGGTGCCGGGGGGCGGGGGCGGGCAGGCGTCGGAGTGCAGGATGGCGCCCAGCACGTGCAGCCCGCTCGACACCGCCGCGGGCGTGCACCGCGAGTACAGCGAGGTGGCGTCCACCGCCCACCACTCGGCCCCGGGCAGCCGGCCGACCAGCCGCGACCCCTCCTCCACCGCGGCGTCGAGCCGGTAGCCGCAGGGCATGAACACCACCACCTCGGGCTCGGCCGCCGCCACCTGCTCCCAGGTGGACCGCACCGACGGGTCGCCCGGCTCGACCAGCAGGTGGTCGCCCCCCGCCGTCCCCACCAGCTCCGGCACCCAGTGCCCGCCCACGAACGGCGGGTCGCCCCACTCAAGGGTCAGGACCCGGCGCCTGCGCCGTCCCCCGATGCGGCCCATGACCTCGGTGCGGATGGCCCGCAGCCGCTCGATGAGCGCCACCGCCTCGTCGTGGCGCTGGACCAGCCCGCCCAACCGCAGCAGGTCGTCCTCCAGCCCCGACAGCGACGTGGCCGACAGCGTGACGAGGGAAGCGGACTCGGGCAGGTCGTCGCGCACCTGCCGGCCCGGCACGGCACAGACGTCGCACACGTCCTGGGCCAGCACCAGGGCGGGGTCGAGCGAGGCCAGCAACGGCATGTCGGTGGCGTAGAGCGGCTCGCCCGCGGTGACTGCGTCGACCACCGCCTTGTCGACCTCGCCGGGCGGGGCCAGCGGCGCGGCGGCCACGTGGGCCGAGGTCAGCACCGGGCGGCCGACGACGGCCGGGTTGTCGCACTCGTGGGAGACGCCCACCACGTCGTCGGCCAGGCCGAGGGCGACGGCGATGTCGGTCCCCGAGGGGATCAGGCTGGCGATGCGCACTTCTCGCAAGGTAGTGCGGCGTCCTAGGGTTCGGCCCATGGCCCACCACTCGCCGGCCGATCTGCAGGCCTCCCCCCTGGACGAGCTGCTGGCGGCCGCGGCGCAGGTTCGGGACCAGGCCCACGGCACCCGCATCACCTACTCGCCCAAGGTCTTCATCCCCCTCACCGAGCTGTGCCGGGACCGCTGCGGCTACTGCACCTTCGCCAAGCCCCCGGCCCGGCTGGCCGCCCCCTTCATGTCCTTGGACGAGGTGATGGCCGTGGCCCGGGCGGGTGCCGCGGCGGGCTGCCACGAGGCCCTCTTCACCCTGGGCGAGGCCCCCGAGGAGCGCTACCCGGCCGCGGCCGAGTGGCTGGCCGCCCACGGGTACGCCTCCACCGTCGACTGCCTGGTGGCGGCCTGCGCCGCGGTGCGGGACGAGACCGGCCTGCTCCCCCACGCCAATGCGGGCGCGCTGTCCAAGGACGACCTGGCCCGGCTGCGTGAGGTGTCGGCCAGCCAGGGGATGATGGTCGAGTCGCTGCGGGACGACCTGGCCTGCCACCGGGGGGCGCCCGACAAGACCCCGGCCCGTCGACTGGCCACGCTGGAGTGGGCGGGCGAGCTGGCCATCCCGTTCACCACCGGCATCCTCTGCGGCATCGGCGAGACCAGGGCCGACCGCATCGAGGCGCTCCAGGCCATCGCCGCCTCGCACCGGCGGCACGGCCATGTGCAGGAGGTGATCGTCCAGAACTTCCTGCCCAAGCCGGACACGGCCATGCACGACGCGCCGCCCTGTCCGGAGGACGAGTACCTGTGGTCGGTGGCCGCCGCCCGCCTGCTGCTGCCGCCCGACGTGCACGTGCAGGCCCCGCCCAACCTGTCCGACGACTTCGGCCGCCTGCTCGACGCGGGCATCGACGACTGGGGCGGCGTCTCCCCCGTCACCCCCGACCACGTGAACCCCGAGCGGCCCTGGCCGGACCTGGACCGTCTGCGCACGGTGACCGAGGCCCGGGGCTTCTCGCTGGCCCCCCGCCTCACCGTCTACCCGTCGTACGCGCTGTCGCCCGCCACGTGGCTCGACCCCGCCATGCGCTTTCCGGTGTTGGACGCGGCCGACGCCGAGCTGCTGGGCCGGGAGCCGGGCGAGCACTGGTACTCAGGCTCTGAGGACGAGCCGCCCACGCTCGTCCCGCTCCCCATGCCCCGGGCGGGCGGCCCGGTGGGCGAGGTGCTGGCTGGCGCGCTGCTGGGCCAGGAGCTGGGCGTCGAGGAGATCGCCACGCTGTTCAGCGCCCGGGGCCCCGAGGTGGCGGCCGTGGCCCAGGTGGCCGACGACCTGCGCCGCCAGGCAGTGGGCGACGTGGTGACGTGGGTGGCCAACCGCAACATCAACTACACCAACGTCTGCACCTTCAAGTGCCGGTTCTGCGCCTTCTCCAAGGGCCCGCTGTCGCTCAACCTGCGGGGCACGCCGTACCTGTTGGAGGTGGACGAGATCACCCGCCGGGTGGCCGAGGCCGAGGAGCGGGGCGCCACCGAGGTCTGCCTGCAAGGCGGCATCCACCCCTCGTTCGACGGCGACTACTACATCGACGTGATCAAGGCAGTGCGGGCCGCGTCGTCCGCCATCCACATCCACGGGTTCACCGCCCTGGAGGTGACCGAGGGGGCCAAGCGGCTGGGTGAGCCGCTGGCCGACTACCTGCGCAGGCTGATGGCCGCGGGCCTCAAGACGCTGCCGGGCACGGCGGCCGAGATCCTCGACGACGAGATCCGGGCCGAGCTGTGCCCCGACAAGATCAACACCGAGGAGTGGCTCGACGCCCACCGCACCGCCCACTCGGTGGGCCTGCGCAGCAACATCACGATCATGTTCGGCTCCATCGAGCAGCCCGTGCACTGGGCCCGCCACATGGTCCGCACCCGGGCCCTCCAGAAGGAGACGGGCGGCTTCACCGAGTTCGTCCCCCTCCCGTTCGTGCACATGGCCGCGCCCATGTACCTCCAGCACAAGAGCCGCCGGGGCCCCACCTTCCGGGAGGCCCTGCTCATGCACGCGGTGGCGCGCATCGCGTACGCGGGCTGGGTCGAGAACATCCAGGTGTCATGGGTGAAGATGGGCAACGCCGGGGTCCGGCAGGCGTTGCTGGCGGGGGTCAACGACCTGGGCGGCACGCTCATGGACGAGAACATCAGCCGGGCCGCGGGCGCCTCGCACGGCCAGATGATGGACGAGGCCGGCTTCCGGGGCATGGTCGAGCCGCTGGGCCGCACCCTTGAGCAGCGCACCACGCTGTACGGGCGGGTCGCCACGGCATGAGCGCGCCGGGCCCCGGCCTGTTCGCGCCCGACTCGGTGGTGCGCCGGGTCAACCGCGAGTCGGTGCTGCTCCTCGGCGGCGGGCGGGCCCTGCTCATGCAGCTTGCCCATCCGAAGGTGGCCCAGGGCGTGGCGGAGCACAGCGACTTCCAGTCGAACCCGTTCGCCCGGCTCCAGCGCACCCTGGAGGCGACCTACACGATCGTGTTCGGGTCGGCGGAGGCGGCCGAGCGCACGGCCGCGGTGGTGCAGTCGGTGCACACCCGGGTCCGCGGCGACGGCTACGAGGCCAACGACCCGGCCCTGCTGCTGTGGGTCCACGCCACCCTGGTGGACACGGCCATGCGGGTGTACCGGCGCTTCGTGCAACCCCTGTCCGACGATGACGCCGAGGCGTACTACCGGGACTCCCGGCTGGTGGCCGCGGTGCTGGGCTGCCCGTTGTCCGCGCAGCCCGAGACCCTCGAGGAGTTCCGCTCGTATGTGCGCGGCATGGTCGGCTCGCTCGAGGTGGGCGACCAGGCCAAGGCGCTGGCCCGCGAGGTGCTCCACCCTCGGGCCCCGTGGATCGCCGGGCCCGCCTTCGAGTTGGGCCGCCAGCTCACCGTCGGGCTGCTCCCCCGGCCCCTGCGGGAGGGGTACGGCCTGGGCTGGGACGGGCCGAGGCAGGCCGCGCTGTTGGCCGCGGGGGCGTCGTCGCGGCTCGTCCTCCCCCGCCTGCCCGCCTTCGCCCGCCGGGCGCCTGCACTGTTCTGACACATTTCGGCCCCTGCCCCGTACTAGTGACGAAGGGGGTGCCCGTGAAGACCGTGCTTGGTGTCCTGGCCGTCATGCTTTGGGCCATGGGGATGGGCGGCGGCGGCCGGGCCCTGGCCATCGGGGGTCCCAGTCGGGCCGGCGAGGTCGTGACCACCGAGGCGGTGGACGGCGCATGCGTGGAGGGGGGCTGGACCGACCTGCCGCTGCTGCCCGCTCCCGTGCTCGTCGGCCTCCAGGTGCGGCCCGACCCGGCGGGCGGGAGCGACAAGGTGACCCTCTGCTACGTCCCGACGGGAACTCCACGGGCGGCCGAGGGGCTGGTGAAGGTGGCCCCCGACACGACCGGGCACCGGGCTGCGTTCCAGTGCCTGTCCCGGGCCAAGGCGCCGTGCCGGGTCGAGATGGCGGCGCTGGAGACCGGGACCAGGCGGCCGAGGCCGGGCCGGGCCGACGTGGGGGCCGGGCCCCGGATGCCGCCTTCGGGGATGGTCGTGTACGTGCCGGTGAACATGGAGTGCGTGTGGGTCCCAGGCGGCCAGCTCATGCGGGGGTGCAGCCGGACGGTGGCCGAGGCGAGGATGACGGTGGACGGGATGGACGCCTCTGGCGCCGGCGTGCGGCTGGCGGGCGACACCCTCCGCACCGGCGTGTCGCTCAGCTCCCCCGCAGGCACGGTGGCCGTCAACGCCGAGGCCCCCACCCCGGCCCTCCCGCTCTGGAGGACATAGCGCGCGGAAACGGCGCGGTATGTCCTCCAGACGGCGCAAGACGGCAGCCCTACCGCTCCCAGTACTCCTCGGGGAGCTTGCCCTCGATGGCCCGGATGTTGGCCCGGGTGCAGTCGGGGCACGTGTAGGTCACCCGCTTGCCCCCGGCCTCCACGCCGAACGACCAGCCGGGGGGCACGCCGTCCTCCGGCCCGTCGGCCTGGATGCCACAGCGCGAGCACGTCCGGGTCACTCGAAGAGGGTAGACCTGAGGGGACATGACCGAACGTGAACGCGACCGAGAGCGCCTCCCCCGCTGGCGCACCGACGACCCGGCGCTCGACCAGCAGATCGTCGAGCTGCTCGACGCCGCGGGCGTCACCGAGAACCGGGACCAGCTCTTCGAGATCGTGGCCACCGCCGTCCTCTTGGGCCTCGACCACACCGAGCGCCTCGACCTGAAGATCACCAACGCCGCCCTCAAGGAGATGCGCGCCGCCTTCAAGGTCTTCGCCCCCTACCGCGAGGTGCCCAAGGTCACGATCTTCGGCAGCGCCCGCACCCTCCCGGAGGACCCGCTCTACACCCAGACCCGTGATGCCGCCGCCGCCCTGGCCGCCGCAGGATGGATG
>DASYMT010000135.1:0-4723 GCA_036008925.1 Acidimicrobiales bacterium
TTGCGGCGGGGCAGCAGCAGGGCCCGGGCCGCGTTCTCCCGAAAGCGCGAGGCGAACAGGGCCGACGAGGCCACCTCGTCCACCACCAGCTCGTTGATCTCGTCCGGGTCGAGCAGCACGAAGTCGGCGGGCGGCGACTCGTCGGCCTCGGGCAGGCGCACCACGATGCCGTCGTCGCTCCAGATGGCCTGGGCCTCAAGGCCCATGCGGTCCCGGATGCGGGCCTCGATGGCCAGGGCCCACGGTGCATGGACCCGGCCGCCGAAGGGCGACAGCACGCACAGCCGCCAATCGCCCAACTCGTCCCGGAAGCGCTCGATCACCAACTGCCGGTCGGTGGGCACCACCCCGCCCGTGACCGACTTCTCCTCGTCCACATAGGCCCGCAGGTTGCGGGCGGCGAGGGCGTCCAAGCCGAACTCCGAGGCCAGCCGCTCGTCCGAGATGCCGTCGATCTCCCGCAGGAACGCCCCGATGGCCCGGCCCAACTCGTAGGGCCGCCCCACTCGGTCGCCGTGCCAGAACGGCATCTTCCCGGGCAGGCCGGGGGCGGGGGTGACCACCACCCGGTCCTTGGTGATGTCCTCGATGCGCCAGGTGGTGGCGCCCAACAGCATGGTCTCGCCCGTGCGGCTCTCGTAGACGAACTCCTCGTCCAGCTCGCCTACCCGCGTCCCCTCGGGCGTGAAGACGCCGAACAGCCCGCGGTCGGGGATGGTGCCGCCGCTGGTCACGGCCAGCATGCGCGACCCCTTGCGCTCGCTCAGCGTCCCGGCCAGCCGGTCCCACACCACCCGGGGCCGCAACTCGGCGAACTCGTCGGACGGATAGCGCCCCGCCAGCATGTCGAGCACGCCCTCGAACTGCTCGCGCGACAGCTCGGCGAAGTTGTAGGCGCCGGTCACCGCCTCGTATACCTCGTCCACGGTGAGGGTCTCCATGGCCACCATGGCCACGATCTGCTGAGCCAGCACGTCGAGCGGGTTGCGGGGGACGTGGGTCTCCTCGATGAGCCCGGCCTGCATGCGCTGGGCCGCCACCGCGGCCACCACCAGGTCGCCCCGGAACTTGGGAAAGATGCGGCCCTTGGAGGGCTCCCCCACCTGGTGCCCGGCCCGCCCGATGCGCTGGAGCCCGCTGGCCACCGACGAAGGGGCCTCCACCTGCACGACCAGGTCGATGGCCCCCATGTCGATGCCCAACTCCAATGACGAGGTGGCCACCAGGGCGGGCAGCTTCCCGGCCTTCAGGGCGTCTTCGATCTCCAGCCGTTGCTCGCGCGCGATCGAGCCGTGGTGGGCCCGCACCAATACACCCTCGTAGCCGTCCTCCACGGCCAGCTCGTTGAGGCGGGCGGCCAGGCGCTCGGCCAGGCGCCGGGAGTTCACGAAGATCAACGTGGAGCGGTGCTGCTTGATGAGGTCCAGCAACACCGGGTGGATGGACGGCCAGATAGAGGTGCGCACCTGCGGGTCGCCCGCGGCCGGGCCGGACATGACCAGCTCGTCGTTGGCCATGGCCGGTCGGCCCAACTCGGCCATGTCCTCCACGGGCACGACCACTTCCAGGTCCAACTCCTTGCGCACCCCCGCGTCGACCACCGAAACGGGGCGGAACCCGCCCGCGGCGGCATCGGTCCCGGGGGCGCGGCCGCCCAGGAAGCGGGCCAGCTCGTCCAGCGGGCGCTGGGTGGCGGACAGCCCGATGCGCTGGGGCGGTGGTCGGCCCGACTCGGCCACCAGCCGCTCGAGCCGCTCCAGGGACAGGGCCATATGGGCGCCCCGCTTGGTGCCCGCCACCGCGTGGATCTCGTCCACGATGACGTGCTCGACCGACGCCAGCACCTCGCGGGCCGACGACGTGAGCATGAGGTAGAGCGACTCGGGCGTGGTGATGAGGATGTCTGGCGGGTGGCGGTGGATGTTGCGGCGCTCGCCCTCCGGCGTGTCTCCCGTGCGGGTGGCGACCCGGACCGACGGCGGCGCCAGGCCTGCCCGCTCCGCCTCCAGGGCGATGCCGGTGAGCGGGGCCCGCAGGTTGCGCTCCACGTCGTAGGTCAGCGCCTTCAACGGGGAGACGTACAGCACTCGGCATCGCACCCGCTCGTCGGCCGGCGGCGGGTGGGTGAGGAGCTTGTCGAGCGCCCACAGGAAGGCGGCCAGGGTCTTGCCCGAGCCCGTGGGCGCCAGGACGAGTGTGTTGTCCCCGCGGCTGATCGCCTTCCAGCCCTGGGCCTGGGCGGGCGTGGGGGCGGCGAAGGTCGCCCGGAACCAGGCCTTCGTCACCTCCGAGAAGCGGTCGAGGATTTCCACGGGTGCCAGCGTACGCAGGGGGTGTGACAACAACGCCCGGCGGCCTCTTGTGACCAACGTTGAAGCGCAAACCGACCAGAAATGGTCGGATTGCGATCTCATGTTCGGAGGGGGGGTGGGCGGGGGCGGTACGGTCAACGGGCATGGACGCCGTGCGCTGGGAGGAGAGGCCCCAGCTCCGTCGGCCCGTGCTGATCGCCGCCTTCGAGGGCTGGAACGACGCGGGCGACGCCGCCTCCACCGCGGCCCGCTACCTGGCCACCGAATGGGGCGGCAGGCGCATCGCCTCCATCGACCCCGAGGAGTTCTACGACTTCACCGTGGTGCGCCCGACCGTGCGCCTGGTCGACGGCCTGACCCGTGAGATCGACTGGCCCGACAACGAGTTCGCGGTCGGCGTCACCCCGGCGCGCGACATCCTGTTCCTCCACGGCATCGAGCCCCAGCTCAAGTGGCGCACCTTCACCGACCAGGTCGTCAACGTGGCCAAGGCCCTCAACGTGGAGTTGGCCCTCACCCTCGGCGCCCTGCTGGCCGAGGTCCCCCACACCCGGCCCGTCCACGTCACCGGCACGGCGGGCAGCGACGACATGGCCAAGCAGTTCGGCCTCGAGCGCTCGCAGTACGAAGGCCCCACCGGCATCGTCGGCGTCCTCCACGACGCCCTGGCCCAGGCGGGCATCTCCAGCGCCAGCCTGTGGGCCGCCGTCCCCGCCTACGTGGCCAAGACGCCGTCGCCCAAGGGGGCCCTCGCCCTCGTGCGGCGCACCGCCGACCTGCTGCAAGAGCGGGCCGACGTCACCAGCCTGGAGATCGCCTCGGCCGCCTACGAGCGCCAGGTCAGCGAGGTGGTGAACGAGGACGAGGACGTGGCCTCGTACGTGCGGGGCCTGGAGGAGTCCGACGACGCCGAGCGGCCGTCAGCCGAGGCCTCCCGCGGCCACCCCTCGGGCCAGGAGCCGATGCCCCCCATGGTCGGAGGCGACGCGCTGGCGGCCGAGGTCGAGCGCTTCTTGCGCGAGCACGGCGACAGCTAGGCCGGGGGCCGACAGGAGCGGGGCTCAGGCCGACTCGGCCGGCGCGTCCGCAGACTCCGCTGACCCCGCAGACCCGCCATACCCCGCAGTCTCCGCTGACGCCGCCGACCCGCCAGACGCCGCAGACCCGCCGGACCGGGACACGGCCGCCGTCTCGCCCGTGTCCACGATCCACTCCCGGGGTCGCCGGGTCCGCTTCTGCCCGTGGCGGCGCACCAGCAGGATGGGGGCGCTCGACCGGGCCGCCACCGTCTCGCGCAGGCCGCCCAGCGACCGCCCGGACTGACGGGCCCAGTCGTCGCCCACGCCCAGCACCACCAGGTCGGCGTCCTGGGCGTGCGACACCACCGCCGCCCCCGCGTCCTCGGGCGCCACGGTGACCGGCGTGGCCCACACCCGGGCGTCCTCGTAGGCCTGGGCCGCCCGCCTGCCCAGCTCGTGCGGCCCGTCGCGGCCATCGCGGCCATCGGGCCCGACCAGCGTGACCTCGGCGCCCGTGGCGTCGGCCAGGCGCACGGCCAGGTCGTAGCCCACGTCCTCGTGGAACCCGCCGCCGAACGGCACCACGATCCGGCTCCCGCGGCGCAGGGCCAGACCGGTGCCGGCCGGGTCGACCACCACGGCCACGTCGGCCTTGGCCCGGCGCAACACTTCGCCCACCGCGCCGCCCAGGATGTTGTTGCCCCAGAAGGAGCGGTGCCAGCCCAGCAGCACCAGGTCGGGCTGGCGCTGGTCGGCCACCCGCACGATGGCGTCGGCCACGTCGTCGGCCGGGATCACCAGCGGCACAGCCTGATGCCCGGCGCCCTCGATCAACTGCACCACCGGCTTGAGCGACTCGGCCGCCCGCTGCACGCTCGGCCCCATCCGCACGGCCGAGCCGGGCAGCCGCACCACCCGCAGCAGTGTGATGTGGGCCTGCTCGCCCTGCTCGCGCGCCAGCCGAAGCGCGGTGTGGACGAGCGACTGGGCCTGGGCCGAGTTGGCCACCGGCACCACGATGCTGAAGCGGCGCACCCCGTCGCCCTCACCGCCACCGTCGCCCCCGCCCTCGCCCTCCTCCGACGAAGACCGGGCCAGCGCCTCGGCCGGGTAGATGCGGCCCAGCAGCGGCGTGGTCATGAAGGTGGTGGCCAGGGCCATGATCACCAGCATGGCGAACAGGGCGGGCGGGATGACGCCGAGGTCGAGGGCGATGTTGAGGATGATCAGCTCGGTCAGGCCCCGGGTGTTCATCAGCACACCGAGGGCCATCGACTCCCGCCACGGCATGCCCATGACCCGGGCCGCCACCGTCGAGCCGCCCCACTTGCCCGCCACCGCCACCACGAGGATGAGCCCGCAGAACAGCCACATCTGGGGCGACCCGCCAAT
>DASYMT010000136.1:0-3205 GCA_036008925.1 Acidimicrobiales bacterium
CCGACCCCGAGGCCGACCCCGAGGCCGGCCCGGCACCAGGGCCGTCCTCCACCGGCCAGTCGGCCAGCAGCGGCCGGTCGGCCAACCCCAGCGCGGCCTCCACCCACCCCGCCTCGTCGCCAAGCTCGACCACCGCGTCCACCAGCCCGGCCGCATAGGCGGCCTCGGCCGTGTGCGAGCCCGGGGGCAGGGGCCGGCCGGTGGTCAGCTCCACCACCCGGGGGCCCGCGAAGCCGATGGTGGCCCCGGCCACCACGCCCCGAATGTCCGCCAAGGACGAGTACGAGGCCAAGACGCCCCCGGTGGTGGGCGAGGTGTGGAGCGCCACCGACAGCAGCCCGGCGTCCGAGTGGGCCCGGGCCGCGGCCGCGGTGCGGGCCATCTGGATGAGCGAGACCATGCCCTCCTGCATGCGCGCCCCGCCCGAGGAGGTGACCACGACGACCGGCAGCCCCAGCGAGGCGGCTCGGCGGTAGGCCCGCACCACCCGCTCCCCGTGGGCCGCGCCCATCGACCCGCCCATCACGTCGAACCGCCCCTGGATGAGCGCGTACGACGCCGTCCGGCCGGTCAGCACCGACTCCGAGGACGGCGGCCGGTAGCCCGGGAAGGCGAGGGGGTCGGAGCCGAGCACGTCGGCGTCCCATTCCTCGACCAGGGGCTGAAGCGGGTCCATGTCGAGGGGGAACGTAGTATCTCGCTCCCGTGAACCGTCCTTACCGCGTGGTCGTCGCCAAGCCCGGACTCGACGGCCATGACCGAGGCGCCAAGGTCATCGCCCGAGCCCTGCGCGACGCCGGTTTCGAGGTCATCTACACCGGCCTGCACCAGACCCCGGACCAGGTGGTCGAGGCCGCCATCCAGGAGGACGCCGACGCGGTGGGCCTGTCGCTCCTGTCCGGCGCCCATATGACCCTCGTGCCCAAGGTCGTCCAGCTCCTGCGCGAGCGCGACGCCGACGACGTGCTCGTGGTGTGCGGCGGCATCATCCCCGACGCCGACATCCCCAAGCTCAAGGAGGCGGGCGTGGCCGCCGTCTTCACGCCGGGCACCCCCCTGCCAGAGATCTCGCAGTGGCTCGAAGGAGCCCTCGACCAAGCGGACGACGCAGCCGCAGCGAACCCCGAGGAGTAACGAGTGGACCTGTTCGAGTACCAGGGCAAGCAGTACTTCGCCCGCTTCGGCATCCCGGTCAGCCCGGGCGACGTGGCCGACGACGTGGACACCGCGGTGGCCGTGGCCGACCGGGTGGGCTACCCGGTCGTGGTCAAGGCCCAGGTGCAGGTGGGCGGCCGGGGCAAGGCGGGCGGCATCAAGCTGGCCGACGACGCCGCCGCGGCGCGCATCCATGCGGGCGCCATCTTGGGCATGGACATCAAGGGCCACGTCGTGCGCCGGGTGTGGATCGAGAAGGCGTCCGACATCGAGCAGGAGTTCTACGCCTCGTTCACCCTCGACCGCTCGGCCAAGAAGCACCTGGGGATGCTGTCGGCCCAGGGCGGCGTGGAGATCGAGCAGGTGGCCGAGACCAGCCCCGAGGCCATCGCCAAGATCCACGTCGACCCGGCCGAGGGGCTGACCGAGAACGCGGCCAGGGAGTGGGTCCAGCGGGCCGCTCTCGACCCCCGGGCCGTCGAGGGCACGGTCGACATCCTCCTGAAGCTCTACAACTGCTACGTCGAGGGCGACTGCGACCTGACCGAGATCAACCCCCTCATCCTCACGCCCGAAGGCAAGGTCCACGCCCTCGACGCCAAGGTCACGCTGGACGACAACGCCGAGTTCCGCCATCCCGAGTGGGAGGAGTTCAAGGGCCTCACGGTTCGAGACCCCCGCGAGGAGCTGGCCCACGAGAAGGGCCTCCAGTACGTGGGGCTGGACGGCACGGTGGGCATCATCGCCAATGGGGCGGGCCTGGCCATGAGCACGTGCGACGTGGTCAACCAGGTGGGCGGCCAGCCAGCCAACTTCCTCGACATCGGCGGCGGCGCCTCGGCCCAGGTCATGGCCAACGCCTTGGAGGTCATCAACTCCGACGAGAAGGTGCAGTCGATCTTCATCAACATCTTCGGGGGCATCACCCGCGGCGAGGAGGTGGCCAACGGCATCGTCCAGGCCCTCGGCGCGGTCGATATCAAGGCCCCCATCGTCATCCGGCTGGACGGCACCAACGCCGAGGAGGGCCGGGCCATCCTCCAGCCCCATCTGTCCGATCGGCTGCGGTCCAAGCCGACCATGCTCGAAGCCGCCCGGGAAGCGGTCGCGCTCGCAGGAGGGGCGAAGTAGATGGCTGTGTTCGTGGACGAGACGACCAAGGTGATCGTGCAGGGCCTGACCGGCTCCCAGGGCCGGTTCCACGGCCTGCGCAACAAGGCCTACGGGACCCAGGTGGTGGGCGGCGTCACGCCGGGCAAGGGCGGCCAGGACGTGGAGGGCGTGCCCGTCTTCGACTCCGTCCGGGACGCGGTCCGGGAGACCGGGGCCAACGCCTCGTTCGTGGCCGTGCCCCCCAAGGCCGCGCCCGACGCCATCCTCCAGGCGGCCGAGGCGGGCATCCCCTTCGTGGTCTGCATCACCGAGGGCATCCCGGCCCAGGACGAGGCCCGGGTGTTCAACGTGCTGCTGCGCGACTACCCCGGCACCCGCCTGCTCGGCCCCAACTGCCCCGGCATCATCACGCCGGGCCGGTGCAACATCGGGATCACGCCGGGCGAGATCGCCCAGCCGGGCGGGCCGGTCGGCATCGTCAGCCGCTCGGGCACCCTCACCTACCAGGCCCTGTACGAGCTGAAGCAGAAGGGCATCGGCGTGACCACGTGCGTGGGGATCGGGGGCGACCCGGTGCCCGGCACCTCGTTCATCGACTGCCTGTCCGCCTTCGAGGCCGACCCCGAGACCAAGGCCGTGATCATGTTCGGCGAGATCGGGGGGTCTGCGGAGGAGGAGGCGGCCGAGTTCATCGCCAAGGAGATGAGCAAGCCGGTGGTTGCGTACGTGGCCGGCGTGACCGCTCCCCCCGGGAAGAAGATGGGCCACGCGGGCGCCATCATCTCGGGCTCGAAGGGCACGGCGCAGGCCAAAATGGACGCGCTGCGGGCCGCGGGCGTGCAGGTCGGCCTCAACCCCACCGAGGTCGGCGACCTCATCGCCGAGATCGTCAAGGGCCTCTGAGCCCGAGCCGGTGGACCTGGAGCTCACCGGCGAG
>DASYMT010000137.1:0-1606 GCA_036008925.1 Acidimicrobiales bacterium
GGAGCTGTTGGACCCGACCACGGCCGAGGCGGCCCGGGTGCTGGGCGCCTCGCCGCTGCGGGTGGCCCGCAGCATCACCCTCCCGGCGCTGCGCCCCGCGATCGCATCGGCCGGGCTGATCACCTTCCTCTTCACCTTCACGTCCTTCGGGGTGGTGAAGATCCTCGGCGGTGCTTCGCACTCCACCCTCGAGGTGGAGATCTACCGGCAGACGGCCAGCCTGCTGAACCTGCCGGTGGCGTCGATCCTGGCCCTCGTGCAGCTCGTCGCGGTAGGCACGCTCCTCGTCGTGCAGGGGCGCCTGGCTCGCCGCTGGGCCCGTACGGGGGTGGCGCTGCGGCCCGCCGCCCGCCGTCGCCCGACCGGCGCCGGGCCCCGGGCCTGGCTGATCGGCAACCTGGTGGCCATGGCCCTGCTGCTGGGCACCCCGCTGATCGTCCTCGTCGAGCGCTCGTTCCGCACCGGCGACGGTCACGGCCTGGGCGCCTGGCGGGCGCTGGCCGGCCATGGCCCGGGCACCGGCCTGTTCGTCTCCCCGCTCGAGGCGCTGGCCAACTCGTTGCGCTTCGCCGTCGCGGCGACCGTCATCTCGGTGATCCTCGGCGGCCTGGCCGCGGCCGCCCTCGTGCGGGCGGGCGGTCGGCTCGGGCGAGCCCTCGACGTCGGCCTGCTCCTGCCACTGGGCATCTCGGCCGTCACCGTCGGGTTCGGCTTCCTCATCGCCCTCGACCGGCCGATCGACCTGCGGGCCAACCCCTGGCTGGTGCCCCTCGCCCAGGCGGTGGTGGCCCTGCCCTTCGTCGTGCGGACGATGACCCCGGTGCTGCGCTCCATCGACCAGCGCCTCCGCGACGCGGCCGCCGTGCTCGGCGCGTCGCCCGGGCGCGTCTGGCGGGAGGTGGACCTGCCCCTCGTGCTGCGAGCCGTGCTGGTGTCGGCGGGGTTCGCGTTCGCCATCTCGCTGGGGGAGTTCGGGGCCACCACGGTGATCGCCCGAGCGGACGCGCCGACCATGCCCGTGGCCATCGACCGCCTCCTCGGCCGCCCAGGCGCTCTCAACGTGGGCCAGGGCTTCGCGCTCAGCACCGTGCTGATGGCCTGCACCGCGGCGTCGGTCCTCCTCGTCGACCGGGTCCGCACCGACCGCCGGGCACCGGGGGGCTGGTGGTGACGACCCGCCTCGAGGTCGACTCGGCCACCGTCCGCTTCGGCCCGCGCGTGGCCCTTGCCGACGTCGCGCTCGCGGCGGCCCCCGGTGAGGTCGTCGCCGTCCTCGGCCCCAGCGGCTCGGGCAAGTCGACCCTGCTGCGGGCGGTCGCCGGCCTCCAGCGCCTCGACGCCGGCCGGGTGTGCATCGACGGGCGCGACCAGGTGGACGTGCCCGTCCACCGCCGCGGGGTGGGCCTCATGTTCCAGGACCACGCCCTGTTCCCGCACCGCGACGTCGGCGGAAACGTGTCGTTCGGCCTGCGGATGCAGGGCCGGCCCGCCGGCGAGATCACGACCCGGGTGGCCGAGCTGCTCGAGCTGGTCGGCCTGCCCGGAGCCCAGCGTCGCCCGGTCGCCGAGCTGTCCGGCGGCGAGCAGCAGCGGGTGGCGCTGGCCC
>DASYMT010000138.1:0-2546 GCA_036008925.1 Acidimicrobiales bacterium
CCAACCGTGGCCGGGTGTGACATGTGTCCACGGGATGAACCACGCCAGACGGATTGTTACTATCTCGGTAGGGGAAATTCCCCCTTGAAGGAGCATCGCCCCCCATGGCTACCACCGATCTCGACCTGGGCCGTTACAAGCTCGGCTGGAGCGACACCGTCGACTACGCCTTCACCCCCAAGAAGGGGCTGAGCGAGGACGTCGTGCGGGAGATCTCCTGGTGGAAGGGCGAGCCCCAGTGGATGACCGACTTCCGCCTGAAGGCGTACCGCCATTTCGTCAAGCGGCCCATGTCCCCCTGGTTCGCGGTCAACATGCCGTCGATCGACTTCAACGACATCTACTACTACCTGAAGCCCTCGGGCGAGCAGGTCGACAACTGGGACGAGCTCCCCGAGCAGATGAAGGCGACGTACGAGAAGCTCGGCATCCCCGAGGCGGAGCGCAAGTACCTGGCCGGCGTCACCGCCCAGTACGAGTCCGAGGTCGTCTACCACCGCAACCGGGAGGACTTGGAGCAGCAGGGGATCCTGTTCTCGGACATGGACACCGCGGTGCGCGAGCACCCCGACATCGTCCGGCGCTTCTTCGGCAAGATCATCCCGCCCGGCGACAACAAGTTCGCCGCCCTGAACTCCGCGGTGTGGTCCGGCGGGTCGTTCATCTACGTGCCGCCCGGCGTGAAGTGCGAGATGCCGCTCCAGGCCTACTTCCGCATCAACGCCGAGAACGCGGGCCAGTTCGAGCGGACGCTGATCATCGCCGACGAGGGCGCCCAGGTGCACTACATCGAGGGCTGCTCGGCCCCGGTGTACTCCACCGACTCGCTGCACTCGGCCGTGGTCGAGCTGGTCGCCCTGCCCGGCTCGCGCATCACCTACACCACCATCCAGAACTGGTCGCCCAACGTCTACAACCTGGTCACCAAGCGGGCCCGGGCCGAGGCCGAGGCCCACGTCGAGTGGATCGACGGCAACATCGGCTCCCGTCTCACCATGAAGTACCCGTCGGTGTACCTGATGGGGCCGAAGGCGTCGGGCGAGGTGCTCTCGGTGGCCTACGCCGGACCCGGCCAGCACCAGGACGCGGGGGCCAAGATGATCCACGCCGCCCCGGAGACGTCGTCCACCATCGTGTCCAAGTCGATCTCCAAGGACGGCGGCCGTACGTCGTACCGCGGCCTGGTCAAGGTCGAGGAGGGCGCCACCCACTGCAAGAGCTTCGTGCGCTGCGACGCGCTGCTGCTCGACGAGCAGAGCCGGTCGGACACCTACCCCTACATGGAGATCGGGGAGCGGGACGCCCGCATCGGGCACGAGGCCACCGTCTCCAAGATCGGCGACGACCAGCTCTTCTACCTGATGTCGCGCGGCCTCTCCGAGCAGCAGGCCATGGGCATGATCGTCAACGGGTTCATCGAGCCGGTGACCCGCACGCTGCCCATGGAGTACGCGGTGGAGTGGAGCAGGCTGATCGAGCTTCAGATGGAGGGCTCCATCGGCTGACGCCCTCGGGCTCCTGCTTCGCCCGGGAGGGGGCCAGAGGGGCCGGGTCAGGTGGCCAGGTCGTGCAGCTCCCAGCTCTGGATGCTGGGCATGCCCGCGGGGATGCCGGCCCGGTCCTGGGCGGGCCGGAGCGTGCCTGCCACGAAGGCCTGGCCCGTGGCCATGTCCTCCCACACGCTCACCACCCGCCAAGAGGTGCCGTCCGGCGAGGGGCCGGCGATGCGGGTCTGGCAGCCCGCGGGCAGCTCGGGGCCGATGTCGGCGATGACGGCGTCGAACTGCGCGGCGCTCATGTTCGGGGTGTCGACCAAAAGGACTACGGGCATGGTGCCTCCAAGGGCGCGGCGGGGACGGCGAACCTAGCGTGCGGGCATGCCGAGCACGTTGCGCACCGAGACCGCCGACGGGGTCCGTTCCATCGTCTTGACCCGCGCCGACGAGTACAACACCATCACGCCGACCTTGCGCGACGAGCTGTCGGCCGCCATCGACGAGGCCGACGCCGACCCCGCGGCCCGGGTCATCCTGCTGCGGGCCGAGGGGCCTGCGTTCTGCGCGGGCTACGGGCTCGACTGGTCCACTGAGGCGCAGTCGCACGAGCGCCAGTGGGACTCGGTGGCCGACATGCGCATGATCGGCCGGTTCGTGGACGTGTACCTCAAGCTGTTCCGGGCCTCGAAGCCCACCATCGCGGCGGTGCAGGGCTGGTGCATCGCGGGCGGCACCGACATGGTGCTGTGCGCCGACATCGTGATCGCCGGGGAGGGCGCCTCCTTCGGCTACCCGCCGTCGCGGGTCTGGGGCACGCCGACCACGGCCATGTGGGTGTACCGCATGGGGCTCGAGCGGGCCAAGCGCTATCTGCTCACCGGCGACGAGATCCCCGCCCCCGAGGCGGCCCGCATCGGCCTCATCCTCGAGACCGTCCCCGACGACCGGTTGCAGGACCATGCCATGGCCTTCGCCCGCCGCATGGCCCAGGTGCCCACCACCCAGCTCGTCATGCTGAAGATGCTCTGCAACCAGACGGCCGAGAACATG
>DASYMT010000139.1:0-6207 GCA_036008925.1 Acidimicrobiales bacterium
GGCCATCGAGGTCATGGGCGACAAGGTGAGCAGCCGCATCGCGGCCCAGAAGGCGGGCGTGCAGGGCGTCCCCGGCACCACCGAGTTCCTCACCGACGCCGACGACATCATCAAGTTCGGCAACGAGAACGGCTGGCCGATCGCCATCAAGGCGGCCTACGGCGGCGGCGGCCGGGGCATGAAGGTCGTCCCCGGCCCCGACAAGGCCAAGGAGCTGCTCGAGTCGGCTCAGCGGGAGGCCAAGTCGGCCTTCGGCCGGGACGAGTGCTACATCGAGCGCTACCTCACCTGGCCCCGCCACGTGGAGATGCAGGTCTTCGCCGACACCCAGGGCAACGCCGTGTGGCTGGGCGAGCGGGACTGCTCGTGCCAGCGCCGCCATCAAAAGCTCATCGAGGAGAGCCCGGCCCCCGACTTCCCCGATGCCGTTCGTACACAAATGGGCGACGCGGCCGTGAAGGTGGCCAAGGCCTGCGGGTACGTCAACGCAGGCACGGTCGAGTTCCTCTACCAGGACGGCGAGTTCTTCTTCCTGGAGATGAACACCCGCCTCCAGGTCGAGCACCCGGTCACCGAGATGGTCGTGGGCATGGACCTGGTCGAGCTCCAGCTCCGCGTCGCGGCGGGCGAGCCCCTCCCCTTCACCCAGAACGACATCACCCGCACCGGCCACGCCATCGAGGCCCGCATCAACGCCGAGAACCCCGCGGGCGGCCGCTTCCTCCCCAGCCCCGGCACCATCACGCGCTTTCGCCGCCCCGACGGCTTCGGCACCCGCACCGACGCGGGCTACGACGAGGGCGACACCGTCAGCCAGTACTACGACAACCTGGTGGCCAAGCTCATCGTCTGGGGCCCCGACCGCGAGCACGCCCGCCGCCGCCTCATCCGGGCCCTCCAGGAGACCGAGGTCGAGGGCGTGGCCACCACCATCCCCGCCCACCTGGCCATCCTTCAGCACCCCGAGTTCATCGAGGCCAAGCACTCCACCAAGTGGGTCGAGACCAACATCGACTGGTCCCAGGTCGACGGGCCGAAGCCCGCCCCGGCCACCGAGCCCACCGAGGAGGGCGAAGCGCCCAAGGTGCAGCGCGACGTGGACGTGGAGGTCGACGGCCGCCGCTTCAAGGTCCGGCTGTGGGTGCCCGACGTGGCCCCCGAGCTGGTGGCCCAGGCCGCCCCGGCCAAGGCCCGGCCCCGCCCGTCGTCGAGCGGCAGCGGCGGGGGTGCGGCGGGCAGCGGCAGCGTCACCGTCCCCATGCAGGGCACCATCGTCAAGGTCCTGGTCGAGGCGGGCGACGCAGTCGAGGCGGGCCAGGCGGTGTGCGTGCTCGAGGCCATGAAGATGGAGAACAACATCATGGCCGAGAAGGCGGGCACCGTCGCCGAGGTCAAGGTCAAGGTCGGCGACACGGTTGGCGCGGGAGACGTGGTAGTCGTTATCGAGTGACCGACGCCCAGGACAGCACCGCCAAAGCCTCCGCCCGCCAGACGGTCGAGAGCGCCGCCGATGCGCTCGTCGACCTCAGCCACCGGCTGCACGCCAACCCGGAGATCCGGTGGGAGGAGGAGCAGTCGTCCCGCTGGACGGCCGAGGTCCTGGCCGACCACGGCTTCGCGGTCGAGGCGGGCGTGGCCGGCCTGCCCACCGCCTTCACCGCCACCGCGGGCAGCGGGCCGCTCACCATCGCCGTGTGCGCCGAGTACGACGCGCTGCCCGGTGTGGGCCACGCCTGCGGGCACAACGTCATCGCCTCTGCCGCGGTCGGTGCGGGCCTGGCCCTGGCCCCGCTGGCCGACGACCTGGGCATCACCGTCAAGGTCATGGGCACCCCGGCCGAGGAGGGCGGCGGCGGCAAGATCCTCATGCTCGACGCGGGCGTGTTCGACGGGTGCCACGCGGCGATGATGGTCCACCCCTCCCCCTTCGAGCTGGACCACATGCCGTGCCTGGCCGTGTCGCACCTGGAGGTCCACTACCACGGCAAGGAGGCCCACGCCTCGGCCTTCCCCGAGTTGGGCATCAACGCGGCCGACGCGCTCACCGTGGCCCAGACCGCCATCGGCCTGCTGCGCCAGCACATCGAGCCCGAGGCCCGCATCCACGGCATCGTCACCCACGGGGGCGACGCGCCGAACGTGGTCCCCGGCCACACCGTGGGCGAGTGGCTGGTACGCCACGCGACCCTGGAGCGGCTGGCAGGCCTGGAGCCCCGGGTGCTCGACATCTTCAAGGCGGGCGCCCTCGCCACTGGCTGCACGCACGAGGTCAAGCCCATCTCGCCGCCCTACTCGGAGATGCGCGACGACCTGGAGATGCGCGACCTCTACCGGGCCAACGCCGAGGCCCTGGGCCGCTCGTTCCCCAAGGACATGGCCGAGATCGCGGCCCGCTTCGCCGGGTCGACCGACATGGCCAACATCTCCTTGGCCATGCCCACCATCCACCCCATGCTCGGGCTCAACTCGTTCCCGGCCGTCAACCACCAGCCCGAGTTCACCGCCTTCTGCGCCACGCCCGTCGCCGACAAGGCCGTGCTCGAAGGGGCCATCGCCATGGCCTGGACCACGATCGACATGGCCGTCACCGACTCGGTGCGCTCGCGGCTGCTGCACCGTTCGGCCTGACCCTGACCGACGGCGGCGGCGGGCGGGGCCGGCTACTCGGCCGCGTCGGCGAGGGCCTCGGCCAAGGCCGGGTGTACCAGCAGCGACTCCACGATGTCGTTGACCTTGAGGTTGGCCGTCACCGCCAAGGCCAGCACGGAGATGAGCTCGGCCGCCCCCCGGCCCACGATCGAGCCGCCCAGCACCACGCCCGTGGCCGGATCGGAAAGAATCTTGACGAAGCCGCGCGGGTCGCCGTCGATCAGGGCCCGGGCGTTCGACGCGAACGGCACCTTGGTCACCCGGATCTTGCGCCCGATGGCGAAGGCCTCGGCCTCGGCCAGGCCCACGTCGGCGATCTCGGGCTCGGTGAAGATGGCGCTGGCCGCCTTCTCGTAGTCGAGGTGGCGGTGCTGGCGGGTGTGCAGCCCCATCACGTGCTCGGCCACCTTGCGCCCCTGCATCGACGCCACCGACGCCAGCGGCAGCTTCCCCGAAAGGTCGCCCGCGGCATAGACGTGGGCCACGTTCGACTGGCAGTGGTGGTTGATGGGCACGAAGCCGCCGCCGTCAACCGCCACCCCCGCGGCCGACAGGCCGAGCGTCTCCGAGTTGGGGATGGACCCGATGGCCAGCAGGGCGTGCGAGCCCCGGGCGACACGGCCGTCGTCGCAGCGGACCACCACCTCATCGCCCTCGCGGTCGATGCCCACGGCCCGGGCCCCCTTGAACAGCTTCACGCCCCGGCGCAGGAAGTCGTCCTCCAGGGCGGCCGCCACCTCGGCGTCCTTGCCGGGCAGCACCTGCTGGCGGCTCACGATCAGCGTCACCTCGGAGCCGAACGACCGGAACATGTGCACGAACTCCACGCCGGTCACGCCCGACCCGATCACGATCAGGTGGCGGGGCAGCTCGCGGGGCGGGTAGGCGTCGCGGGTGACGAGGATGCGCTCGCCGTCGGGCTCGCACCAGTCGGGGACGCGGGGTCGGCTGCCGGTGGACAACAGCACGGCCTCGGCCTCCAGCCCGATCACGCCGTCGTCGGTCTCGGCCACGACCTCGTGCGGCCCCTTGAACCGGCCCGTCCCCCGCAGGACGCGCACGCCCTGGCTCACCAACAGGTCGGTGACGTTCTCGCACAGGCCGGTCTCGATGGCCTGGATGCGCTCCCGCAGGCCCTCGAAGTCCAGCTCGGCGTGCATGCCCGCCAGGCCCATGGCGTCGGCCCGCCGGGTGAGCGACATCACCCCGCCGGTGGCGATCATGGCCTTGGAGGGGATGCAGTCCCACAGGTTGGCCGACCCGCCGAGCACGTCCCGCTCGACCAGGGTCACGTCGGCGCCCAGGCGGGCCGCGTAGGTGGCCGCCTGTGTCCCCGCCGGGCCCCCGCCGATGATCACGAACCGAACCGCCATGGAAGGGGAGGCTACCTTCGTCGCCCATGGCACTTGATGAAGCGGTGTTGGCAGAGTTGCGCCAGACCAAGGCCGAGATCGACACGCTCCAGCAGCGGTTGAAGGAGCTCGTGGCCCGGCTGCAAGAAGGGGGCGCCAGCACGCAGGAGATCGCCGAGGCCCTTCGGTCGTGAGCGAGGCGGGCTACTCGGGCACGCCGCTCCAGCAGAAGCTGGGACTGCGCGAGGGCATGCGGGTGGCCTTCGTGGGCGACGTGCCGGAGGGGTTGGCCGAGCGCTTCACCGGGGTCGAGACCTCCTCGCGCCTCACCAAGGACCTCGACGCCATCCACCTCTTCGTCAAGAAGCAGTCCGAACTCCAGACGTGGGGGGACAAGGCGTTGGGGGTGTTGGGGGACAAAGGGATGCTGTGGGTGAGCTGGCCGAAGAAGTCGAGCGGGGTGCCAACCGACCTGACCGAGAACGTGCTGCGCCACGTGCTGCTGCCCACCGGCTGGGTCGACACCAAGGTGTGCGCGGTCGACGACGTGTGGAGCGGCCTGAAGTTCGTGAAGCGCCTGGCCAACCGGGCCAACCCGGCCTGACTGGAGGACAGACGGCCGCGTCACCCGGCCTGTGTCCTCCAGAGCCAGCGCCTTAGCGGGAGGGGCGGTACTCCCCGAACTCGGCCCTGAGCACGTCGCTGACCTCGCCCAGCGTGGCCCGGCTGCGCAGGGCCTCCTTCATCGGGTAAAGCAGGTTCTGGGTCCCCCGGGCCGCGGCAGCCACGTCGTCCAACGCGTGCCGGACCGCGTCCTGGTCCCGCTCGGCTTTCACCCGGCGCACCCGGTCGGCCTGCTGCTGCTGCAAGGCGGGGTCGATGGGGAAGACCTCGGCGGGCTCGGCGTCCTCGGTCTTGTACTTGTTGACCGCCACGATGACCTTCTCGCCCGTGTCGATGGCCCGGGTGTAGGCGTAGGCCGCCTCTTCGATCTCGTCCTGCATGTAGCCCTGCTCGATGGCCGCCACCGCCCCGCCCATGCCGTCGATCTTGTCGATGTAGGCCCAGGCCGCCTCCTCGACCGCGTCCGTCAGCGACTCCACGAAGTACGAGCCCGCCAGCGGGTCGGCGGTGTCGACCACGCCCGACTCGTTGGCGATGACCTGCTGCGTCCTGAGCGCCAGGCGGGCGGCTCGGGCCGTGGGCAGCCCCAGGGCCTCGTCGAATCCGTTGGTGTGCAAACTCTGCGTCCCGCCCAGCACCGCGGCCAGGGCCTGGATGGTGACCCGCATGAGGTTGTTCTCGGGCTCCTGGGCGGTGAGCGTGGACCCGCCCGTCTGGGTGTGGAACCGCAGCAGCTTGGACTTGTCGTCCTTGGCGTTGAACCGCTCGGTCATGATGCGGGCCCAGATGCGGCGGGCGGCCCGGAACTTGGCCACCTCTTCGAAGAAGTTGTTGTGGCCGTTCCAGAAGAAGCTCAGCCGGGGGGCGAACTCGTCCACGTCGAGCCCGGCGTCGACCGCGGCCTGCACATAGGCGATGCCGTCGCTGATGGTGAAGGCGATCTCCTGCACGGCCGTCGAACCCGCCTCGCGGATGTGGTAGCCGGAGATGGAGATGGTGTTCCACTGCGGGATGTGCTTCCGGCAGTAGGCGAAGATGTCGGTGATCAGCCGCATGGACGGGCGGGGCGGGTAGATGTAGGTCCCCCGGGCCACGTACTCCTTGAGGATGTCGTTCTGGATGGTGCCGTTCAGCGTCGACGACGCGATGCCCTGCTCCTCGGCCACCAGTTCATAGAGCAGCAGCAGGGTGGACGCGGTGGCGTTGATGGTCATCGAGGTGGAGACGGTGTCGAGGGGCAGGCCGTGCAGGAGCAGGCGCATGTCCTCGATGGAGTCGATAGCCACGCCGACCTTGCCGACTTCGCCCTCGCTGCGGGCGTGGTCGGAGTCGTAGCCCATCTGGGTGGGCAGGTCGAAGGCGCACGACAGGCCGGTCGACCCGTTGGCCAGCAGCATCTTCCACCGCTCGTTGGTGGTCTCGGCCGTGCCGAAGCCGGAGTACTGCCGCATGGTCCACGGCCTGCCCCGGTACATGCTCGGGTAGACGCCGCGGGTGTAGGGCGCCTTGCCCGGGTCGCCCAGCCGCTCGGCGGGGTCCCAGCCGGCGAGGTCGTCGGGCCCGTAGAGGGGCTTGATCTCGA
>DASYMT010000140.1:0-2264 GCA_036008925.1 Acidimicrobiales bacterium
CCGTGGCCAAGCGGGCGGCCACCGTGGGCGGCGAGGCGGCCGCCGCCGGGCTCACGGTCGGCTTCCTGCTCGACCGCCGCAAGCGCCGCAAGACCCGCAAGAAGGCCAAGGCAGCCGCCCTTTTGTCCGCGGCCCGCAAGCCCAAGCTGGCCGCCGCCGCCCTGGCGGCCAAGCCAATGGTGGAAAGGGCCATCGAATACGCAGGCCACGCGGCCGAGGCGGCCCGCCCCCGGGTGGAGCATGCGTACGAGGCGGCCAAGCCTCGGGTCGAGCACGCCTACGAGGCGGCCAAGCCCAAGGTGAAGCAGGCGGCCGAGGCCACCAGGGAGGCAGCCGTGCACGCGGCCGACGCGGCCCGCCCCAAGGTCATCGACCTCCGGGACAAGGTGGCCGACGCGGCCCGCAACATGGCGGCTGACGGCGGCATCGAAGGCCCCCGAAAAGTCGTGCTGAGCCTGGCCTAACCTTCGCGGCGCCGTGCCGCCGCGTCTGCTCACCACACCCGTCCGACTCACCGGCCCGCTCTCGCTGGGCCAACTGGCGGTGCTCGCCACTGCCGACGCCGACGCCCGCGAGGGCGAGGCCGAGTGGCTGCCTGCCGTGCTGGCGGGCGACCTGGCGGGCCAGTACGCGGCCGAGCGGGAGCTGGCCCGGGAGGGCCACGACCGGGCCACCCTGGGCCGGGACGAGTTCGTGGAGCGGGTCAAGGCCTACGAGGCCGAGTGCCGCAGCACGGC
Source organism: Acidimicrobiales bacterium (assembly GCA_036008925.1). Classification (GTDB taxonomy): domain Bacteria; phylum Actinomycetota; class Acidimicrobiia; order Acidimicrobiales; family JAUTXP01; genus DASYMT01. The sequence continues at coordinate 738 of DASYMT010000140.1, forward strand.
GGGCCAGACGTTCGAGCGCCTCGGCCTGTCGCTCGCCCTCGACGACCTCGACGCGGCCGTGGTGGACAGGGACGAGGTCGTCAGGGCCGCCCGCACCGCCTTCGTCCAGCTCTTCGAGGCGGGCCTGCTCCACCGCCGGGAGCTGGTGGTCGACACCTGCCCCCGGTGCGCCACCGTGGTCGACCCGGTGGACGCCGAGCCCGCCGGGCTGGACGGCGAGCGGCTGGTCGTCAGGCTTGAGACACCGGACGCGCTGGACGGTCTGGAGGTCGCCACCCTCGCCCCCGAGCTGCTGATCGGGGCGGTGGCCGTGGCCGTGCCCCCTGACCACCCGGCCGCAGGCCACGACGTGCTCCTCCCCATCGCCAACCGGCCCGTCCCCGTGCTGGCCGACCCCCTGGCCGACGAGCCCGCCTTTTTGGTCCCCGCCCACGACGCCGCCGCCCTCGACGCGGCCCGCCGCCTGAGCCTGTTCCCGGTCGAGGTCCTCGACGACCTGGGCGAGGTCTCCCAGCCCGGCCCCCTCCATCGCCTGGGCCGGTTCGCCGCCCGCCAGGCCGCCCGCGACCTGCTCGACGCCGAGGGCGCTGTGGCCTCGACCGAGCCCGCCCCCGAGGCCGGGTCGCGCTGTCGGCGCTGCGGCACCGTGCTCGTGCCCCGCCTGGGCCTGCACTGGTTCCTGGACATGACCGACCTGGAGGTGGCGGCGGCCGACCAGCTCCGGGAGGGCGTGCTCGACGTGAGCCCACCTCCAGCCCGGGACGAGCTGCTGGCCCGGGCCGGGACCCGGGAATCGGCCTGGTGCCTGAGCCATCAGGTGTGGGCGGGCTCGCCCGTCCCCGTGTCGACGTGCCGGGACTGCGGCCAGGTGGCGGTGGCGGCCGAGCAGCCCACGTCGTGCGGCAAGTGCATGGGCGAGCTGGAGGCCGACGACTCGGTGCTCGACGCCCGCTTCCTGGGTGCCATCTGGCCGTTGGCCGCCACCGGCTGGCCGGACAGCAGGCCCGACCCCGAGCAGACGGGCCAGACCGCCCTGCTGGTGACCCCCACCGGGCTCATCCGCTGGGCCCTGCCCATGGCCGCCCTCGGCCTGCGCTTGGCGGGCACCGCTCCCTTCGCCCGGGTCACCGCGGTGGAGGTGGCGGCCGACCCCGATGACCCCGACCCCCGGGTGGCGGCCGACCTCGACGCCCTCATCGACGAGTACGGGGCGGAAAAGGTCCGCACCGCGCTCATGCACGGGCACCTCGACCTCGGCCTCGGCTGATGACCTGGTCCTTCGGCGACGCGGCCGCCTTTCTCGACGCCCATGTGAACCTGGAGGCCGTCTCGGCCCGGCGGGTGCAACAGCCCACCCTCGACCGGGTGCGCAGGCTCACCGAGCTGATGGCCGACCCCCAGCACCAGTACCCGGTCCTGCACCTCACCGGCACCAACGGCAAGACCTCGACGGCCGCCGTCCTCACCAGCCTGCTGCGGGCCAAGGGCCTGTCGGTCGGCACCTACACCAGCCCCCACCTCGAGCGG
>DASYMT010000141.1:0-4275 GCA_036008925.1 Acidimicrobiales bacterium
CGAGCTGGCCGCCAACCGGCCGATGCTCGACGACGTCCGCCGCCGGGTCTCGGCCGGGTTGCCGACCTGGGCCGAGTGCGGCGGGCTGCTGTGGCTGGCCGAGTCGCTCGACGGCCACAAGCTGGCGGGCGCCGTCGCGGCCCAGGCCCGCATGACCGGCCGCCTCACCCTCGGGTACCGCTCGGCCGAGGTCACCCGGGACTGCCCGCTGGCCGCGGCAGGCCGCGTCCTCAAGGGCCACGAGTTCCACTACTCGGCCATCGACCCGCCGGGCGACGGGCTGGACCTGTCGGGCCGGTTCGGCCGGGGACTCGGGGGCTGGGCCACGCCCACGCTGCTCGCCTCGTACCTGCATCTGCACTTGGCGGCCACGCCCGAGGTGGCGGAGCGGTTCGTGGCCACGGCCAGCGGCAGCGCCGGCAGCGGAGCCGGCAAGTAGAGCCAGCGTGAGCAGTGGAGCCAGCCGCTAGAGTCGGCCCGCCGTCACGGGAAACCGGTGCAAGTCCGGTGCGGTCCCGCCACTGTGACCCGGCCGCCTCGGCGGCCGGCAGCCAGACCCCGACGCACGGCGAGTCGTGAGGCATCGATCCCCGAGGACGGGATGGCCACGTTGATCGGCGTCGGGGTCGGCCCCGGTGACCCTGAGCTGCTCACCACCCGGGCCTTGCGGGTGCTGCGCGCCGCCGACCGGGTGGTGGCCCCCTCGGTGGCCGTCGACGCCGTGGGCCGGGCCGAGTCCGTGGTGCGCCAGGCCGCCCCCGAGGTGCGGGTCGAGCGCCTGGTCTTCGACATGAGCGGGGCCCACTCGTACGCCGAGTCGGCCGCCGCCCTGCTCCCCTGGCTCGACGGGGGCGACGGGAGCGAGACGGTCGCCTTCGTGACCCTGGGCGACCCCAACGTCTACAGCACGTTCTCGGCGCTGGCCGCCGCGATCTTGGCCGTACGGCCCTCGGTCGTGGTCGAGACGGTGCCCGGGATCATGGCCTTTCAGGACCTGGCCGCCCGGTCGGGGACTGTCGTGCTCGAGGGCTCGGAGTCGCTGGCCCTGGTCACCGCGCTGGACGGGCCTGCCCACGTGGAGGCGGCCCTGGCCGACCCGACCCGGGCCGTGGTGGTCTACAAGGGCGGTCGGCACCTGCCCGCGGTGGCCAAGGCCCTGGCCGACGCGGGCCGGCTCGACGGCGCGGTCATGGGGGAGCTGTTGGGCCTGCCCGGCGAGCGGGTGGTGTCCGTGGCCGAGGGGGCCGACGCCCCCGCCACCTATCTCGCCACCATCATCGCCCCCCCTTCACCTCGCGTTTCCACAGGCACTGTCCCTGTGGAAACGCGCGATGGTGGGCCGTGATCGCGTTCGTGGGGGCGGGACCGGGGGCGGCCGACCTCATCACCCTGCGGGGGCGGGACCGCCTGGCCGCAGCCGACGTGGTGATCTGGGCCTCGTCGCTCGTCCCCGAGGCGCTGCTCTCCCACTGCCGGGCCGGCGCGGCGGTGCACGACTCGGCGTCCATGACGCTGGAGGACGTGCTCGCCGTCTACGCCGCCGCGCCGGACGACGCCGCCGTGGTGCGCCTCCACTCCGGCGACCCGTCCGTGTACGGCGCCATCCAGGAGCAGATCGACTGGTGCCTGGCCGCAGAGCGGGACTTCGAGATCGTGCCCGGCGTCAGCTCGCTGGGCGCCGCGGCTGCGCTGGTGGGCCGGGAGCTGACCATTCCCACGGTGTCGCAGTCGGTGGTGCTGACCCGGCTGCCCGGGCGCACCTCGGCGTCCATGCCCGAGCGCGAGACCATCGCCGCCTTCGCCGCCACCGGCTGCACGCTGGCCGTCTTCCTGTCCGCGGCCCGGCCCGTCGAGCTGCGGGCCGAGCTGCTCACCGGCTATCCCCCGGACACGCCCGCGGCCATCGTGGTGCGGGCCTCATGGCCGGACGAGCAGGCGGTGGCCACCACCGTCGACCGGCTGGCCGAGGACCTCAAGGCCACCGGCGCCACGACCACCGTGCTGGTCCTGGTCGGCCCGGCGTTGTCGGGCGCCGCACCTCGCAGCCACCTCTACTCGCCCGCGTACGCGCACGCGTTCCGCCGCCGCTCCAGCCCCGGCACCACGGTCGGTCGGCCTGCGTGATGACCGCGCCCTCCTCCCTTGTTTGCACCGGCCCCCGCCTGTCGATCCAAGTGACGGTGCCGAGAACGCCTGTGGGCGCAGCGTGAAGACCACCGAGCCGCCGCTGTCGCCCGACGTGGCCGCGGCCACCAAGGGCCTGCGCACGGGCTGGACGACGGGCACCTGCGCGTCGGCCGCGGCCAAGGCTGCTGCGTTCGGCCTCACGTACGGCACGCCGCCACGAACGGTTCGCGTCCACTTGCCAAGCGGGCAGGAGGCCGAGTTCCCGGTCGAGGCCGAGCGGCCCAACCGCTGCGTGGTGGTCAAGGACGCGGGCGACGACCCCGACTGCACCGACGGGGCCCGCATGACCGCCACCGTCGAGCCCGGGACCTCGGACGCCACCGAGCTGCTGGCGGGCCCGGGCATCGGCACCATCACCAAGCCCGGCCTGGGCCTGCCCGTCGGCGACCCCGCCATCAACCCCGTGCCCCGGCGCATGATCCTGGCCGCCCTGGCCGAGGTGACCGACGAGCCGCTGCGGGTCACGTTCGAGGTGCCCGGCGGCGAGGCCATGGCGGCCAAGACCAGCAATGCCCGGCTCGGCATCGTCGGCGGCATCTCCATCCTGGGCACCACCGGGATCGTGCGGCCTTTCTCCACCGCCAGCTACCGGGCGTCGGTGGTCCAGCAGGTCGACGTGGCCGCGGCCCAGGGCGAGCGCACCATTGTGCTGGCCACCGGGTCCCGCTCCGACGCGGCCGCCCAGCGCCTGCTGCCCGGCCTGCCCACCGTGTGCTTCGTGGAGGTGGGCGACTTCACCGGCATCGCCCTGCGCCATGCCCGTCAGGCCCAGATGGAGCGGGCCGTGTTCGTGGGCATGGCGGGCAAGATCACCAAGCTGGCCGCGGGCGTGATGATGACCCACTTCCACCGCTCCCAGATCGACGGCGGGCTGCTGGCCGAAGTGGCCCGGGCCGCGGGTGCGCCGCCCGCCGTGGTCGAGGCGGCCACTGCCACCGCCACCGCCCGCCACTTCTACGAGGCGTGCATGGAGGCGGGCGCCACCGCCGCGCTGGAGGCGCTGTGCGTGCGGGCCAAGGCCGCATGCGAGGCCCACAGCGGCCTGTCGGTCGACGTGGTGATGGTCGACTTCGAGGGCGACCAGGTGGTGGCCCGTGCCTAGCCGCATCCGGGTGGTGGGGATGGTGGGGGGCACGCCGTTCGGCCCGGTGACGGGCGACCTGATCGTGGGCGGGCACCGCCAGTTGGCCGCCGCCGCGCCCGGCGCGAGCCGCACCGTCGCCATCGAGGGCGACGTGGCCAAGGTGCTCGACGCGGTGGCGGCCGAGCCGGGCGAGGTGTGCGTGCTGGCCTCGGGCGACCCCGGCTTCTTCGGCATCGTCCGGCCCTTGGCCGCCCGCTTCGACCGGGCCGTGCTCGAGGTCCACCCGGCCCCGTCGTCGGTGTCGCTGGCCTTCGCCCGCCTGGGCCTCAACTGGGACGACGCCGTGGTCGTCTCCGCCCACGGCCGGCCCCTGCCCGACGCGGCCGAGCGGGCCGTGCGCCACCGCAAGGTCGCCGTGCTGGTCTCGCCCGACTCGCCCCCCGAGGCGTTGGGCAAGGAGCTGCTTCGGCTCGGCGCGCCGCACCAGCGGGCCATCGTGTGCAGCAGGCTGGGCCTGGACGACGAGGCCGTGGTGGAGACGGACCTGCCCGGCCTGGCCGGCGGCCGGTGGGACCCGCTGTCGGTGGTGGTGCTGTTGGAGGGCGAGGCGCTGGCGCCCCACAAGTCGACGGCGTGGGGCGTGCGGCTCGACGACGAGTTCGACCACCGGGCCGGGATGATCACCAAGGCCGAGGTGCGGGCCGTGGCCCTGTCCAAGCTGGCCCTGCCCGACGGCCCGGCCGTGGTGTGGGACGTGGGCGCCGGGAGCGGCAGCGTGGCCGTCGAGTGCGCTCGTGTCCTGGGGGCCGAGGCCGAGGTGTACGCGATCGAGAAGAACGTGGAGGACGTGCGCCGCATCGAGGCCAACGCCGAGCTATCGCATGCGCCGGTGCGGGTGGTGTGGGGCGAGGCCCCCGCCGCCCTGGACGGGCTGCCCGACCCCGACCGGGCCTTCGTGGGCGGGGGCGGGCTCGACGTGCTCGACGCGGTGCTGGCCCGCCTGC
>DASYMT010000142.1:0-3100 GCA_036008925.1 Acidimicrobiales bacterium
GTCCTCCAGACACGAGGGCACGCGCACGACCAGGTCACGCCAGGTGCGCTCGGTGAGCCGCCACGGCTGCCAGCGCGAGTCAGGAGCGCGGCACGACGGCGAAGCCCTCGCGAGCGAAGTCGCTATCAAAGGCGAAGGCGCGGTCGAGCCCGGCGTCGCGCATGAGTTGGAAGCTCACCCAGTCCACGAAGGACACGTGCCGCCGCAGGCCCGCGAGAAACGCGGCGACCGCACGGCCGTGCAGAGCCTCTTCGACGTACGTGATGGACATCGCCGGGATGAACGCGTCGAACAGCGTTCGCACCGCGGCCGCGCCCAGTCGCCGTTGCACGAGGGCGGCCGCCTCGACCACGACATAGCTGTGGCTGACGAGGACTTCCGCTGCGTCGGCCGTCGCGAACCACGCGGCCGCGGCCTGGTGATTCTGATCGTCCTCGTCCAAGAGCGCGTAGAGCGCCGAGGTGTCGACGAACGTCCTCATTCGGCGAAGGCGTCGGCCAGGTGGTCGTCGTGGCGCACGCTGACGTCGTGACGGCCTGACCGGTAGCCGCCGATGGCCCGGATCGCTCGCTGCCTGCGGGACTCACCGACCTGCGCCCCTAGGTGCTGGTCCAGCGCCTGCCGGATGACCTCGGCAATCGAAACGCCCCGTGCCGCGGCCGTCGCCTTCAGGGCGCGCGACTGTTGGTCGGAGAGCTGCACCTGGGTCCTGATCACGCGGCATGTTAGCGCGACCTGCGGTAATGCTTACAGTATGGTCGGGCCCGCGTCGTCGGGGCACCTGGTCTGTCGAGGAGACAATCGCTCGTTGGTGTACCTGCTGTCCGCGCCCCGCGATAACACGCGCTATGTCCTCCAGACACGAGGGCGGTGGGGGTGGGGCATTGGGAGCAACCGCTAGCCGGGGCGCTCAGCCCACCACTTGTCGAGGCGGCGCAAGGCCTCCTCCTCGCCCAACTCGCCCTCCTCCAGCCGCAGCTCCAGCAAGAACGCCAGCGCCTCCCCCACTGCCGGGCCCGGCCGCAGCCCCAAGTGCAGCATCACCTGCCGCCCGTCGACCTCGGGCCGGATGGAGTCCAGCTCCTCCTGCTCCCGCAGCTCGGCCAGCCGCCGCTCCAAGGCGTCCATCCGCTCCGCCAGTTCGAGAGCCCGGCGCCGGTTGCGGGTCGTGCAGTCGGCCCGGGTGAGCTGGTTCAGCCACGACAGCAGCGGCCCCGCGTCACGGGCGTACCGCCGCACGGCCGAGTCGGTCCAACCGCCGGACCCCTCCGAGTAGCCGTGGAATCGCAGGTGCAGCTCGACCAGCCGCACCACCGCCTCGATGTCGTCGTTCGAGTACCGCAGCTCCTTCATCCGCTCCCGGGTCATGCGGGCCCCCACCACCTCGTGATGGTGGAACGACACCCCAGCGGGGCCCACCCGCCGGGTGCGGGGCTTGCCCACGTCGTGGAACAGGGCGGCCAGGCGCAGCACCCGGTCCGGCGCGGCCCGCTCCACCACCGCGATGGTGTGGGCCAGCACGTCCTTGTGCCGGTGGATGGGGTCCTGCTCCAGCTCCAAGCCCGGCAGCTCGGGCAGGAACTCGGCCGCCAGCCCCGTGCGCACCAGGAACCACAGGCCCGCCCCCGGCTCCGGCACCACCATGAGCTTGTCCAGCTCGTCCCGCACCCGCTCGGGCGACACGATGGCCAGCCGCCCGGCCATCGCCTCCACCGCCGCCACCAACTCCGCCACCGGCTCAAGCGAGTACCCGGCGATGAAGCGGGCGGCCCGCAGCATCCGCAGCGGGTCGTCGCTGAACGACTCCTCCGGCGACAAGGGCGTGCGCAGCCGCCGGGCGGCCAAGTCCTCCAGGCCCCCGAAGGGGTCGATCAACTGCATGTCGGGCAGGCGCAGGGCCATGGCGTTGACGGTGAAGTCCCGCCGAGACAGGTCGGCGTCTACTGCGTCGGAAAATGCAACCGACGGCTTGCGCGACTCCGGCACGTACGCCTCGGCCCGGTGGGTGGTGATCTCGATCGAGCGCGAGTCCTTGCGCAGACCGATGGTCCCGAACCGCTTGCCCTGGGTCCACACCGCGTCGGCGAACCCCCGCACCAGGTCCTCGATCTCGTCGGGCCGGGCGTCGGTGGTGAAGTCGAGGTCCTTGCCCTCCCGGTTCACGCCCAGCAGCGAGTCCCGCACCACGCCGCCCACCAGGTACAGCCGCCTCCCCGCCCGCTCGAAGAGCTCGGCCACGTCGGCCGTCTCGTCGACCAGGTGTTGCAACCGCTCGGGGATCACGAGGGCTCACGGTAGGCGGGCAGATAGGACAAGCCCACCCGACTAGTCATCGATGACGGTATGAAAACCACCCGTCCGCGCTATGGAGTGGATCGGCCCGCAGACCGAAGCATCCCTCAACGTGTGCGCCGGGCACACAAACCGCCAGAGGGAGAACCACTGTGAAGTTCCGCAAGATCGCAGGTGTCAGCGCCATCCTCCTCGGTGCTGCCAGCATCCTCACGTTCGCCCCCTCGGCCGAGGCCGCGACCACGGGCAACAACACCTTGACCTTCGCCCTGTCGGGCACGGCCTCGTTGGCCATCGCCGTCCCCGCCAACCCGTCGAGCGTCAGCGGCTCCGTGACCACGGGCTCGGTCGTGCCCGTGACCCTGGGCAACTCGACCGTCACCGACAACACGGGCTCGCTGCTCGGCTGGACCGTCACCGCCGACGCCACCGACCTGAGCGACGGCTCCGGGCACACGATCACCAAGACCAACGTGGTGTGGCTCACCGGCACGGTGGCCGCCACCGCCACCGGCCTGCTCACCGGCGTCTCCGTCGGTGCGGGCGGCGCCTTCGGGGCCACCCCCGTCACCGTGGCCCGGGCCCTCGCCAACTTCGGCGGCGGCGCCTACAACTACCCGGCGACCGTGACCCTCACGGTGCCGGTCAACACCTTCGCCGCCACCTACACCACGGTGGTCACGCAGACCGTCGCCTAGCCCACCCCCCGGGCATAGGCACCCCCGGAGACCCCGCCCCCGCTCGGGCGGGGTCTCCCGCGTCCGGTCACATTCCGTGGTCAACCGCCGATGAAAGATCCCGTGAGCAT